>JBARRC010000744.1:0-10083 GCA_049644045.1 Phycisphaerae bacterium | reverse complement strand
CTGTTGATCCGCAGACACAACCAAGGCCACGATCGAGATCGAAAGGCACCTGACCACTCATTAATGTGGTCAAGCGCTCGGCCATTAGTACGGGTCAGCTCAACACGTCTCCGTGCTTACACCTCCCGCCTATCGACCTCCTAGTCTTGGAGGGGCCTTCATCCACCCGAAGGTGGAACCGAGACCTTATCTTGAGGGGGGCTTCCCGCTTAGATGCATTCAGCGGTTATCCTTTCCGTGCATAGCTACCCAGCGGTGCCCCGAGCGGGACAACTGGTACACCAGAGGCACGTACCTCCCAATCCTCTCGTACTAGGGAGATATCCTCTCAAGCTTCGTACGCCCACGGCAGATAGGGACCGACCTGACTCACGTCGGTCTGAACCCAGCTCGCGTACCACTTTAATCGGCGAACAGCCGAACCCTTGGGAGCGCCTTCACCCCCAGGATGTGATGGGCCGACATCGAGGTGCCAAACGACTCCGCCGCTGTGAACGCTCGGGAGTCATCAGCCTGTTATCCCCGGAGTACCTTTTATCCGTTGAGCGATAGCCCTTCCACACGGGACTACCGGATCACTAAGGCCTACTTTCGTATCTGCTCGACAGGTACGTCTCGCAGTTAAGCCGGCTTATGCCTTTGCACTCGAAACGCGATTGCCAACCGCGCTGAGCCGACCTTTGCACTCCTCCGTTACTCTTTGGGAGGAGACCGCCCCAGTCAAACTGCCCACCTAACACTGTCCCCCGCCCGGATTCACGGGTCGGAGTGAGGGAGCAAACAGCACAAGGGTGGTATTTCAAGGTTGGCTCCCCGACTGCCGAAACAGCCGGATCATCGCCTCCCACCTATCCTACGCATATGATGCCTGCGACCAATATCAGGCTACAGTAAAGGTTCACGGGGTCTTTCCGTCTTGCCGCGGGTATGTGGTATCTTCACCACAAGTCCAATTTCACCGAGTCCGTCCTTGAGACAGTGCAGCAGTCGTTACGCCATTCATGCACGTCGGAACTTACCCGACAAGGAATTTCGCTACCTTAGGACCCTCATAGTTAGGGCCGCCGTTTACGGGTGCTTCGGTCGCCAGCTTCTCCTCCGACGAATCGGAAGATAACCGCCTTCCTTAACATTCCCGCACCGAGCAGGCGTCAGTCTCTATACGTCCACTTTACGTGTTTGCAGAGACCTGTGTTTTTGATAAACAGTCGCCGCTGCCGATTCTCTGTGCCCGCCCACCGAAGTGGGACGGGACCCCTTATCCCGAAGTTACGGGGTCAATTTGCCTAGTTCCTTAAGGACGGTTCTCTCGAGCGCCTTAGGCTACTCGCCTCACCTACCTGTGTCAGTTTTAGTACGGATCCGCTGTTTGCCACCGCAGCTTTTCTTGGTTTCCTCGACTCGCACTTCGGCAACAAATCGGCCTCGGCCTCTCGGCAACCCTCACGTCTTATCGTGGGCTGCGACTTGAGGAAACGCACTACGGATTGATCGCACAACGAAGGGCAGGAATATTAACCTGCTGTCCATCGACTACGCCTTTCAGCCTCGTCTTAGGGCCCGCCTAACCCTGGGCGGATTTACCTTCCCCAGGAAACCTTAGGTTTTCGGCGAGAAGGATTTTCACCTTCTTTATCGTTACTCATACCGGCATAATCACTTGGTAGGCCCGCAACCACTCCTTACGGTATGGCATGTATCTGCCTACCAACGCTCCCCTACCGCGCGACGAATAGCGAATTATGAATAGCGAATTCAGAATGCTCAAAACACATTCGCCATTCGCTATTCGTAATTCGCTATTCGCCGCACCCGTGGCTTCGGTACCATGCTTAGTCCCGTTCATCATCGGCGCCCAGTCTCTTGACGAGTAAGCTATTACGCACTTTTTAAATGGTGGCTGCTTCTAAGCCAACATCCTCGCTGTCGCAGAACAAGGACTTCCTTACGCACTTAGCATGGATTCGGGACCTTAGCCGACGGTCTGGGCTGTTTCCCTTTCGACCATGGAGCTTATCCCCCACAGACTGACTCCCGGGATAGTCGCCGCGGTATTCGGAGTTTGATTGAGGGAGGTACCCGGGTAGGGCCCTCGTCTCAGTCAGTAGCTCTACCCCCGCGACGTAGTGTCCCGAGGCTAACCCTAAAGCTATTTCGGGGAGTACCAGATATCTCCAGGTTTGATTAGACTTTTACTCCTCCCCACAGCTCATCGGATGACTTTTCAACGTCAACCCGTTCGATCCTCCGTGACCTTTTACGGTCACTTCAATCTGGCCATGGGTAGATCACCTGGTTTCGGGTCTACGACCTGCAACTAAAACGCCCTATTCAGACTCGCTTTCGCTTCGGCTCCTCCGCGGAACGGATTAACCTGGCTACAGACCGTAACTCGCCGGATCATTATGCAAAAGGCACGCGGTCACACGCTCATCCGCCGAAGCGGACGAAATCGTGCTCCCACAGCTTGTAAGTGCATGGTTTCAGGTTCTTTTAACTCCCCTTATAGGGGTTCTTTTCACCATTCAGTCGCCCTACTTGTCCACTATTGGTCGTCGAGTAGTACTTAGCCTTGGAGGGTGGACCCCCCGGCTTCACGCAGAGTTCCACGAGCTCTACGCTACTCTGGGACTCCTCTCAACGGAGGGCTGTCGTTTTCGCGTACGGGAGTGTCACCTTCTATGCTCAGCCTTTCCAGACTGTTCCGCTAACGACGCCTTTGTAACTCCTCGAGGGCCCGCAACCCCGCGATGCAAGCACCACGGTTTGGGCTATGTCCGCTTTCGCTCGCCGCTACTGACGGAGTCTCGGTTGATTTCCTTTCCTCCAGGTACTTAGATGTTTCAGTTCCCTGGGTTAGCCTCTACGGACTATGCATTCACCCGCAGATGACGCCATCTGGTTGCCCAGTGACGCCCGGTTTCCCGATTCGGAGATCCCCGGATCAAAGCTTGTTTGACAGCTACCCGAGGCATATCGCAGCCTGCCACGTCCTTCATCGCCTCTCGACGCCTAGGCATCCACCATGCACCCTTAATAGCTTGACCACACTCATGAGAGACTGTCATGGCCAAGCAACCTTTCCAGCGCTTCGGATTCCTCACCAGCGGCCGCGCACCGTCCCACCCTTAACGAGAGCAAAACGGCCACCCGACCACCTGGAACCCGTGGTTTTCGTCCACAATACCATGGTCCGCCGGAACGACGCTTCCGCCCCCAAGAGAAGGGAGAATCCGCGACCTCCGACAGACCCGCGTCCGCTTCTTCAATTGTCAAAGAGCACACACATTCCCCGCCTGACCGCCATTATCATTCGGCCAGCGCGGCGAACCATATAAATTAGCACAACCAACGCAGGTGTCAACCTCTCCAGCCTCATTTTTCGGACCATTTGCGGAACCCGCTTCGCCACGGCGATCGTCCGCTGTAACCTTGAGCCATCCAAACAACCACGAGCCGCGGGCCTTAGCCCGCGCGGTTGTCCGATATTGAGGCTACTTGGGTAGGCTTCTAGTGCTGCACGGTATTGTTTCCAGCGAGAGTGCGTCAATTGAGGGGTGGTTGTCGTGGTTAGATCAGCCCCGAGCTTCGGAGCCCACATGTCGATCGCAGGCGGATTGGAAAACGCCTTCGCTGCCGGGGCCAGGGTCGGTTGTGAATGCCTGCAAATCTTCGTCAAAAACCAGCGCCAATGGCACGCTCCTCCGCTTACTGACGGGCAGGGAACAAACATCGGCTACCGCTTCGAGCAACTGGCGTCGATCTGCGATCGCGTAGCGGAGCTCGAGCGCCTGGGCGTGTGCCTCGACACGTGCCATCTATTCGCCGCCGGCTACGACTTCCGCAAACCGGAGGGCTACGCGGCCATGATCGACGAGCTGGACAGTGCCATCGGTTTGTCCATGGTCAAGTGCATCCACATGAACGACTCAAAGCACGAGGCCGGCAGCCGCGTGGATCGCCATGAGCACATCGGCAAGGGAAAGATCGGCAAGAAAGCCTTCGCCCACTTCGTCAACGATCTGCGTTTCGCGAACGTACCGATGATACTCGAAACGCCAAAAGGCAAGGATGGTCGAGGTGCCGATCTCGACAAGGTGAACCTGAAGCGATTGCGGTCGTTGATCGCCATGTAGGGGGTTTGCGGACGTGTCTTGACCGACTGGAAAGTCGGTCCCACACGCAGATTCGGCCAGGCGGTCTTGGTCCGGTATTGCCCTTGTGGCCTGACTTTTGGCATCGCGCTCAATTATGTTGTATGTTTTAGTGTTGGGTCATGGACTCGATGCTCGTCGGCCTCGCCGTGGGCGGATCGGATGGGGGGTGACGCATGGCTATTGCATTCCACCAAAAGCACTTTCATGTTGGGGCGCATCACCGGCTCTGGCTTATCGTCTCGGCCGTGCTGGCGTTTCTTATGGCGGCTCTCTGGACGCAACCGGTCAATTGATCGGCGATACCCCTAAAAAAGGTGTCAGGATGATTTTTTCTTCATTGCTTTTGCATATCTAAATGACACGGTTGTCCGATGAGGTGCCGCAACGCGTTTTGTAGTCTCGAAAAAATCATCCTGACACCTTTTTTGCGACTCAACCGCTAGCATACCCTGGTTGACGGCAGCGTTTTGCGGCGCGATGATCGCGCCGTGACTGGTTCGCGGTTACACATCGTATTTGCCGAGAGGTTCGACGAGGCCGCGATCGAGCGGATGCGCTCAGTCAGCCGTGTCACCATCCTCGATGCCTGCGATGAGGCTACCCTGATTGACGCGGTGCGAGATTGCGATGCGCTGCTGGTGCGCACTTATGCCCAGGTGACACGCGCGGTGCTGGAGCAGGCCGGGCGATTGCGGGTCATTGGCCGCGGTGGCGTCGGCCTCGAAAACATCGATATCGAGGCTGCGCGTCAGCGCGGCATCGCCGTTGTGTACACGCCCGCGGCGGGGACCGAAGCGGTCGCTGATCTGACCGTCGGGTTGATGATTTCCCTACTCAGGAAAGTTGCGACGGGTGACGCGATGGTTCGCGGCGGTCGGTTCGCCGAAGCCCGGCGGGAGTGGTGCTCACGCGATGTCGGCGAGCTGACGCTTGGGATCGTGGGCCTGGGACGCATCGGGCAAGCGGTAGCTAGACGCTGTCGGCACGGGTTTGGCATGTCGATTCTGTACAACGACATCGTGCAGCCCGGACCTCTCGACTTCGTCGCAACGAGTGTCTCCAAGGACCAACTCTACCGAGAGGCGGACGTGATTAGCCTGCACGTGCCGCTGACCAAGTTGACACACCATCTCATCGACGAGGCGGCCCTGTCGAAGTTCAAGGCAGGGGCCATTCTGATCAATACGGCGCGCGGGGCTGTGGTGGACAGTGACGCCCTGGCGCGTGCGCTTTGTGCGGGGAATCTCACCGGCGCAGCGCTAGACGTATTTGACCCGGAGCCGTTGCCGGCGGACCATCCATTGATGACAGCCCCCAACACGCTGTTCACTCCACACATCGCGGCCCGTACCGAACGCAGCCTGGCCGGGATGAACGCAGTGGTGGAGGACGTGATCGCGGTGCTGGAAGGCAGGCCGCCACAGTATCCGGCCTGGACATGACGCGTGCAGCGCCGGGCCTGCCAGTGACAGTGGGATATCCGGGGCAAGAGTGACGCGGTTTTCTCCATCGGATATGATAATCGAGGGAAGCGGGACCATAACCGTGATAGGAGATTGCGAAGATGTCTATTCCCAAAAGAGTCGAGTCACGTATCAAATCGGGCCTGAGAAAGTTTAGACCCATTCTCGAAGATGCTCGGAAGGCCGATCGCAGCGAAGAGGACACGGTCACCATCGTTCGCGACTTTCTTGCTGAAGTGCTCGGCTACGACAAGTACGCGGATATTACGGGGGAGTATCAAATCCGTGGGACCTTCTGCGACTTGGCCGTCAAAGTCGACGACAAGCTGAAATTCCTCATCGAGGTGAAGGCGGTGGACCGAACACTAAAGGAGGCGCATCTGCGCCAAGCCACCGACTATGCAGCCAAAGAGGGGATCGAGTGGGTCATCCTCACGAACGGTGTTGAGTGGCGTGTTCACCGGATGTTGTTTGAGCAGCCGGTGCGTCACGAGCACGTGTTCACCTTTGATCTACTGGGGAACGGGGCTGAGTTGGCAAACATGCTCTACGTGCTGAGTCGCGAGGGAGCAAAGAAGCACGCTATCAGACAGTACCACGCACAGATTCGCGCGGTCAATCGTTACTCGCTTGCCGCCGTTATCATCTCTGAGCCGGTCCTAAACGTGATCAGGCGCGAACTAAAACGGGCCTCTCCCGGTGTGCGGATCGAGCTGGAGGACGTAGAGGACGTCATCGCCCATGAGGTAATCAAACGAGACGTGATGGACAGCCCCGAGGTGCAGGACGCGATCAAGCGGATTCAAAAGGCACGCACCCGGAAGCTACGCGATCGGAGGGAGTCGCAAACCACACCGGCACCATCAGCAGGGAGAGAGGCTTAGAGCCTATCCCGGTAGGTCTGATTTTGGGTGCCACTGGCGGCTTGTCCGCCAGTGCACGGGCAGGTACGTGGCGAATGATCGTCCGGTCTTGAGATCCGCCCTCCGATTCTTACTGAATCTCCCGGACTCTGGTACGGTATTGGACCAGCGCTGCACCTTTGGGTATGGTCATATAGTCGAAGGGCACGCTGAAGGACTTTTGCCCCGCCCGACTCAAATGCCTTACCGGAGGCCAACGCAATGACTTTAGCATGGCACGCTCGATACACAACGTATCCCCGGCTCGTACTGCTAATGATCGCTGCTCTCGCGACCGGCTGCCAGACGGCGGCACCAACGCATCAGTGGGATGACAAGACCAATGTCAGGAAGCAGGAGACGTCCCAAACAAACGATCCCATCTTCCTGCCAAGCGAAGAACGCCAGCGCCAAGTACGGTACTTCCGGGAGTATTACACCAAGCATGAGTACCGGATTCCCATGCGCGACGGGGTCCGTCTTTTCACGGCCGTGTTCGCGCCGAAAGACACCTCGCAGGATTACCCGATCCTCCTGAGACGGACGCCTTACAGCATCGCACCCTACGGCGAGGACCAATATCCCGAGTATCCCTGGTACATCGGCCCGCCCATGTCCTTCGCGGAGGAAGGTTACGTCTTTGTCTACCAGGACGTGCGGGGCTGCTTCATGTCGGAAGGGAAGTTCGTGAACATGAGGCCGCACACAACCAACAAGACGGGCGAGCACGACATCGACGAAAGCACCGACACCTACGACACGATCGAATGGCTGCTCAACAACATCCCGAACCACAACGGCAGGGTCGGCATGTGGGGCATCTCGTATCCCGGATTCTACGCGGCTGCGGGGATGGTCGACGCCCATCCGGCTCTGAAAGCCGTCTCGCCTCAGGCTCCGATCGCCGACTGGTTTTTCGACGATTTCCACCACCATGGCGCCCTCATCCTGCCGCTGGCGTTCAACTTCTTCTCGGTCTTCGGCCAGGCCCGGCCCGAATTGACGACCGAGTGGGGAGACTTCTTCGATCACGGCACGCCGGACGGGTACCAGTTCTTTCTGGACCTCGGCCCACTCAAGAACGCCAATACGCACTATTTCAAGGGCGGCATCGCCTTCTGGAACAAGATCGTCAAGCACCCGAACTACGACGAGTTCTGGCAGACCCGCAACATTCTCCCCCATCTACGAAACGTAGCCCCGGCCGTGATGACCGTCGGCGGCTGGTTCGATGCGGAAGACCTGTACGGACCGTTGAAGATCTACCGTGCGGTGGAGCGACAGAACCCCGGCATCTTCAACATCCTCGTGATGGGGCCGTGGTTCCATGGCGGCTGGGACCGATCCTATGGGGAAAGGATCGGCCACATTCACTTCGGGTCGCAAACCTCACTCTTCTACCGCGAAGAAATCGAGCTGCCCTTCTTCAACCATCACCTCAAGGGGAAGGGTGAGCTGCGGCTTCCCGAAGCCTATATGTTCGAGACCGGTGCGAACCGCTGGCGAACATTCGACCACTGGCCGCCGCGGAGCCTTGAGACCCGAAGCCTCTATTTCAGAGCGGGCGGGCGACTTTCGTTTGATCCTCCGGTCGGGGAGAGTGGCACCTACGACGAGTACGTGAGCGACCCGGCCAAGCCGGTGCCTTTCAGTGAGGCCATCACGACCGACACACCCAAGGCGTATATGACCGATGATCAGCGTTTCGCCGCCCGCCGGCCCGACGTGCTCGTCTACCAGACTGAAGTACTGGAGGAGCCCATCACGCTGGCTGGACCGGTTCTCGCCGATCTTTGGGTTTCGACCTCCGGCACGGCCTCCGATTGGATCGTCAAACTCATCGACGTCTTCCCACCCGAGGCGCGCGACTACGAAGACATGCCACCAGGCAGACACATGGGCGGCTACCAGATGATGGTGCGCAGTGAGGTGATCCGGGGTCGCTTCCGCAACAGCTACGAACATCCCGAGCCGTTCGTGCCCAATGAACCGACGAAGGTGACCTTCGAGCTTCAGGACGTGTTACACACGTTCAAGCAGGGACACCGCATCATGGTCCAGGTTCAGAGCACATGGTTCCCGCTCGTCGACCGCAACCCCCAGAAATACGTGGACAACGTCTTTCTGGCCGACGAGGAGGATTTCATCAAGGCAACCAACCGCCTCTACCACTCCCGCGCGTACCCGGCACACCTGCGGGTCGGGGTACTCACCTCGGACGGAAAGTAGGACCTGATGCCGAAGAACTTTACTCGCCGTGACCTCCGCTATTGTTGCGCACAAAAACCGGCGGTGTAGCCGCGGATGCCTCCGTGGCCACACCACCGGACCCCAAAATCGGTAGTCGCGACGCTACCGTGTCCCGTAGCGCGCTTTGAAACCCCAGGTAACTACTACTACTTTCCTTCGGATGGACAAACCGGCAACGTCTGACCGAGCCAGGGATCGTACGCGTCAGCGCCGTTCAGAAGGTCAATGACCCGCAACATATCCGCCGGCGCACACAGGTCGGTGCGGTCAGCGTCGCACTCCCATTGTTCGCACGGCGTCCCACTGAGACAGTCGATCACCGAAAGGACATCGTTTGCATCGCTTGTCTTGCTTTTGTTCACGTCCGCGGGCAGATAACCCAGGCACCTTTCCTGCTCGTGGTACGTGAAGCAGGTCCATACGCCGGTCTCAATAATCGTATCCGGCGTGGGATCGAGGGCCACGGTCACCGTGTAGGTGCCACTTATGGTGGCGACGACAGGAACCGGTGTTCCACCGGGCTCGATCCGAGCGGTGAAGTCCAAGTCCGGCAAGCTCGCGGTGGTGCAATTAAACGTGACCTCGATCTGACGCCAGCCATCCGGGTTCGAGCCGTCGGAGTCAGAAGGCTGTCGCGCATCGATCGCGCAATTGGGCGGATCCGTTGACACGATCGTGCATCCATCAACCTGAATCGTCAGAGCACTGCTGGTGTAGTTCTCAACTGCGTCGGTCGCCCAGAAGTTGTCACCCGTCTCGCCTGCCCTGATTACGTTCGCAAAAGCGTTCGCCACTGAGAGATGATAGGTCCCCGGATCGTCCGGTGCCGGCAAGCTGCCCGTCACCAGCACGATCTCCGTCTGACCGAGGTGGGTAGTCACCGCACCGGTGGGGAAGTCGGCGTATTCCGTAGTATTCTTGATGGTGTTCTGGCCACCGCCGACCTGCACGGGATTACCCTCCTCCCCCGTAACACCCAAAGTGCCGCCGAAACCAGCCGGATTCGTGATGCCGTCCGGCTTTACAAAGCTGGTGATCGGTCCCGTAGTCGGCGTATCCGCCTGTGGCAGGTCGCCACCGTCGAACACAAGGTCAAACCCAAAAAGGGCCAACCCCAGATTGTCGGTGTCGCTTAGAAGACCGACAATTTGATAATTCACCGTCGCGCCGGAATCTACCACAACGTAGTTCGACCCGTCCGCCGCATTCTGAACACTCAAATCTAAATCCGTCGCCCACGCGGCTGACCCGGTCAGGACCACCGCAACCACCAAACCCACCATCTTCTTCATAACATCCGCTCCATTAACG
>JBARRC010000743.1:0-2616 GCA_049644045.1 Phycisphaerae bacterium | reverse complement strand
CTGATGGTACACTTCGGCGGAAAATCGCAGACGCCGCCGGAGCAGTTATCGTCCGTGCACGGGTCCCCATCGTAGCAGGTCACGCATAAACACGGATCGCCGCATTCGGGATCACAGGGGTCATCGTAGCGACAGCACGGATCGGGACTGTTGCAGCAGGGGTCGCTGCTCAGGCAACAGGGGTCCTCCTCCAATTCGCAACAAGGATTGTCAGGATTACAGCACGCGTCATCGCTCCCGCAGCAGGGGTCATCACTATTACAGCATGGGTCATCGCTCCCGCAACACGGATTGTCGTCGTTGCAGGAGGCAACCGGCGCGCGTCGTTAGTTACCGGCTTCCTGGAGGGCTTTTTCGACTTCGTCGTCGATTCCTGTAAGTGCCGACTTGCGGTAGTCTTTCAGCTTGCGCCTCGCCTGTTTCCGAAGCTGCTCCGGTTCGTTCTCTTGGTCGGCGAGAATGGCGCCGAGAAGCTTTATGTATGCGCGGGTCCGTGCCTCGATGGGGTTCAATGCTTTCAGGGTCTCCTCGGTGAGGGCCACCTCGCGCGAGCGCACGAGCTCGCTTACGTTCACGACCTTGTTTGTGTGCTCGCGCTTTTCCTTCACAACCTCCCGCAGGTTTGGGTCGGACCTGATGATTTTGCTGACTTCCCTCCCAAGTTGCACCCCGAGGCAATCCATGGCCTCCGTCCGGACCAACAGATGTTCGCCCCGGTCCTTTAGAATTCTTGGAAGGAGTCCCGTGACTCTTTCCTCATCGGTTTTCAGGTAAGCCTGGAACTCAGCGTCAAACGGCTCGTCCCTATTCCACATACGCGAGATCAGCGCCCGCCGAAGGAATTCCGACTCCGCGCGATCGGAGATAATGCTGAGAAGGACCTTGGCACCTTTGTCGCGACCGACCTTCTCAAAGTAGTAGTGGAGGCACACCATTACATATATCTCGGCAACGTCTGCAGGAGGCATGTCCTGCATTTCCCCGGCACGACTGGCGACCTCCTCGCAAGCTTGTCTTGCGCCCAGGAGCATTTCGTCCGGGCTGAGTGATTTCAGGAAATCGACAGGTTCCGCATTCCCGTGCGTCGTACCTCCCTCCATCACCAAGAGAATCCGGTTCCATGGGTCAGGCCTTGGGGACTGTGATTCCGTCACCGGCGCAAAGGTAAGCAGCGCAAGTACCCACATAGATTTCACAAGAATCGACATCAGTTTCCTCCCTTCGATCCAACAGGTATACAGAGATCCTGCTGTTGAAATTTGGTGTCAGCGTCTACCGGGGGCTCGTGACCACATTGTGTGGCCGGCTGGAGCGTATCCATCCAGTCGAACGGGAAAGAGTCAAAATCGTTGTGTTCTTCAAGATTATCCGGGAGTCCATTCGGCGCGTGATCCCAACCACCCATAACTTCGTGATAGGTCCATTCGTCGCTGTACTCGGTAATATCATAATGGACGATTCCACCGTCAGGTGTCCTTACCATGCCCCAGACGTCGACATCGTTGATCTCATAGCACACCTCGACGAGTCCGTCACATCGGAGTTCGGCAATCGTGTTCAATTTGCCATCCCAATCCCTCGGTTCCTGCGGATTGTTGTTCCCCAGCGCGGCTTTTAAAGACACATAGCCAATGCTAGGCGTCTGTGCCGCCAACGACTTAGCAGTGTGAAGGATTCTGAGCCTGTCGACGTACGTGATGTCTGGGTTAGTGAAGCATCCCCAGGGATACTCTCCGGGGCTTTGCGTGATGTTGCTCAGGTTGTCATTGTCCACGAGGCCGCCACCCTGCATGTGGATGATCAGAAACTTCGCATCGTTTTCGAGCATGTCTTTGCTCAGCGGTCCGATGAACTTCCATACCAGCGCCGAATGCCCGCGACCGGATATCCCGCCGATCTGACCTTCCCGATACACCGCGTTGGCCAGGTTGATCATCACGACGGTGGCTTTGACGGTATCGGAGCACAGTTCCTGACCATCGGCGTCCTTGTATCGCAGAACGAAGACCACATCTCTTTCTTGAACGCTAGGGGCGTACCCCTCGATCCAGAGGCCGTCTTCCGACACCTGTTGGAAGCTGGCTCGTTGGACCGGGTTGCCCAAGTCCCACGTCCACGGATAACCGCTCAAGTTGATCTCGGTCTCCTTCGTGCTCGCAGACCAAGCTCTGATTTGTGTATCATAGCCGGTAGTCTCGAGTTCAACGGTGCCAGTGTTCGGCACGACAGAGCCGATACTAAGTGTGAGCTTCGCCAGATTATCCTCGTTTTGAACAAAGGTCTCATAAAGGTCGGGCACCGGATTGCTGGACCACGATCCGTCGGCATTCATCGATCCATCCCCGTCGTCATCATCCCAGTTGACCAGAATGTAGGCCCCTATGTTTTCTTCATCATCATCTGGAACCAACGCACCTTGAGTCGCGGCCTCGTCACCGTTATCCAGATCGCTTCCACCGTTGCAAATATCCAGGTCCGGCTTTACGACCGTGACCGTGGCTGTCGCGGAGCAGGTTTCCGTAACGACCGGGCCGCAGGTGCCGTCGCTTTCGTTGCTGGCGGTGACTTCGATCGTGGCTGTCGTGCCCGGATCGGAGTCCGCAGCGATCGTGACCG
>JBARRC010000742.1:0-2499 GCA_049644045.1 Phycisphaerae bacterium | reverse complement strand
GAGCTGGTCCCGTCCAGCGTGTACCACGCGCTGCAGGCAGTTACCGGCCTACGAAAAGGGCGCTCTGCAGCCCGAGAAACAGAGCCGGTCAAGCCGGCTCCTGAGGAACACATCAACGCAGTAGAGCCGTTCGTGCTCAGGCAGGTGTGGGCGATGATCCAGCTGCAACTGCTGACCGGCATGCGCCCTGGCGAAGCCCGGCTCATGCGGGGCTGTGACCTTGACGTCTCGGGCAACATCTGGACCTACTCGCCTGTGAGCCACAAGACGGAACACTACGGGATTGAGCGTACCGTGTACCTGGGGCCAAGAGCCCGAGAGGTGATCAAACCGTTCTTGGAGATAGACACGAGCGCGTTCCTGTTCAGCCCGACAGACGCAATGGCCGAGAGACGGGCATCGCAGCGTCGCCAACGTAAGACCATGGTCCAGCCAAGCCAAGTAAGCCGGAGGAAGGCACATCCGCGAAGACGCCCCGGCGATCACTACTGCCGCGAAGCCTACCGCGGTGCCGTTCAACGAGCGTGCGTTAAGGCCGGTGTTCCGCCGTGGACTCCGGCGCAGCTCCGGCACAACGCAGCGACCAGATTTCGAAAAGAATACGGGCTCAAGGTGGCCCAGATCATGCTCGGGCACCAGTCGGCCGAGGTAACGCAGATATATGCGGAGCGGGATCGGGACAGGGCCATGGCTGTTGTGGCGAGGATTGGATAACAGCCGGACGCCGGCTGGCGAGTGGATGCGATCGGGAGGGTCATCCCACAGGCTACGGGTTGTAGTTATGCTCGTGCTCCTCCGAGCGCGGCTTTGGCCGATGGTCTCGGCACACGCGGATCATCCTTCGGGCGTTCCTGCCGACCTGGCCCACACGTGGGTTTTCGAGCGGATTCAAGACAACGTCTGACGAGAGGTTTTTTCAAGGGTTCATGCAGCATCCTGCCGACCCCTCGTCCTTTCCTTGTGGCCGGCACATCGCAGATTCCGCGTCGAAAGGGCGTTTCTGACGCCTCACAAGGGCGAAAAGGGGGGTCCTTAGCCTCCAAGAAACCGTTTCCGACGGGTCCGTGGAGCGGGCTGAGGCAGGTCTGGCGTTCCGCGGCGGGGGGAGAGTTGGCAATTGGGTGTAGCCACGCCGAAGAACCCGGTTCTCGCTTGGCTCCACAGCGTTTGCATCTTAGTATGATTGCTTCAGGATTCGGTGGTTGGTGGATGTTGCGTGGGAGACTCTACGATGTCCGATGCTCTACGAAGAAGTGCGACGCTCGCTGCAATCACCATCGTATGCGCTGTTGGTTTGGTCGGCTGTGCGGCACGCAAAGCCTATGACGATGGCCTGCGGCAGATGCGCGCAGGCGATTATGATCGCGCTGTCCGATCCCTTGAGGACGCGGTTCGGCGTTCCCCTGATAAGCAAACCTACCAGGATGCTCTCGCAGAAGCCTGCGCCAAGGCTGCACAAGGACACTTGGCCGCTCCCCACAATCACTGGACGAAGCGCAACCTGCAAGCAGCTGAAAAAGAGCTTAAATCCGTCTTTGCTTTTGCACCCAACGATGCCGAGGCTAAGACACTCCACGAGCAAGTTCGAGCTGCCCGTAGCGCGGCACTTGCAAAGTCCTCCGAGGCCATTCGCTTGGCCGAGGCAAAGCAATGGGACGCATCCCTCGCCTCCCTTGATGATGCAGTTCTTTTGGACCAGTCGCTTCCCGGTTCTCGAGAAACAGCCAACCGAATCGGGCGCGAGGCCGCCTCCTACTTCATCGACCTCGCGCGTGAGGCGCTCGGTCGAGGGCAGCTGTCGGAAGCCGAACAGCACGCCGAGCGATCCCTGGACTATGATTCGCATTCCTCTGATGCAGCCAGCATCCTCAACGAGGCTGCGCGGCGAAAGGCAGCAATCCGGCTTGTCGAGTCAGGCAGTCTGCACTTCGCCGCTGGGCGTTACAACAATGCTCTCAGAGACTTCACCGAAGCGGATCAGAGCTTCTCAACCAGTGAATCGCGGCAGGCAATACAAAGGACCCACATCGGGCTGGCTGAGACCTTCGCCGCAGATGCTCAGGCACAGTTTGAGCGCCAGAGCTGGGGACACGCGCTACTCTTCTCGCTGATTGCGAATCATTTCAAACCGCAGCTCGTCCCCGCAACGAGACTCTCCGATTGCGTTGACAGAATATCAGATGATTTGCAGTACGGTATTGCCGTTATTGCGACCCCTTCACCGCGGGATCCCACAGGTGCGATATCAGACTCGTTGGTCGCCGCTGTTATCGAAGAGACTCTGCGTCAGAAGTCTCCACATGTCTCAATCGTCGAACGGGAGGATCTCGAGGCTATCCTTAATGAACAGGATATGAGTGTCTCCGATATCGTGAGCATGTCCCATCGACAGTTGGAGGTTTGATGGCGACTCGTAGTCTCACAGGTTATCCAACCTTGCGTTCCTGGGCAACCTCTTCGCTTTCCGCAGAGTCATCGAGATAGCTCTTGAGCATCCAC
>JBARRC010000741.1:0-4171 GCA_049644045.1 Phycisphaerae bacterium | reverse complement strand
GCAAGTCCTTCACCACAAAGAGAGGCAACAGGAAAAGGGGGGACCAATCGAAACCGGAGCTGGCGCTCAAAACGAGCCGTGGCCCAGACGTGGACGACTATTGCGGTGCTTTCGTCCAGGCATTCGGATCGCTCCAAGAGGATCCCGATCAGAACAGGCTCACCCACGAGGATTACTGGAACCGCCATGCGATAGTTCACGGGATGATGCGTAGGGCAATGGGTATGAAGGACTCGGCGAAATGCCTGATGGCGATCAGCTTCCTCTTCTTTGCTCGAAATGAGACAGAAAGCCCTACCACTGCAAATGCGATGAACGACCCGAACGCGTGATGTCTGCGGTGGGGCGTCAGATCGCCGACGCGCGCATGCCAGAGGCCGTGGGACGGGGGGCGATTACCCCCGTGCGTCTACCGTGGGCCAATCCGGCGACGCCGTGAAGAAGACGGTGGATGATCAGCCGGTTGCACGGGTTACCTGCTCTCACTCTGTCCGATTCGACCCGAAGCGAGCTGACCTGCAAATGCGACCATCTGCTGAAGCTTCTCTCGACTCACTTCAACGCCGTGCACGGGCTGCGAATCGTCCGTAGTCTCGGCCTCATTGTTCTGGGGCCGATCTTCCAGAATCACTGCAAGGTCCTTTAGGTCGTCGAGGTACTTCTGTGGATCGTAAGGATGTGTTTCCCATCTTGGATAGAGCATGGAGAACCGCTTCTCCCACGCCAGTTGGTCTGACAAGTTAACGCGGAAAGATGGCGCGCTGGAGCCGTAGCGGAGCCGATCATCGACGAAGGTCATGCCGGCCTCGGGCGGTTGCCGCAACGCCATGCTGGTGCCCATGATTGCTGCCCTGGACCGCCTGATCGAGAACGAGCGCTCGCAGTTCATGATCCGGTACGTAAGATGATGTCCCGTTGAGGAGCTGTACGCCGCCATCGAACGGCATCCATGATGATCGGCTCTACGAATGCAGTGTGTCCAAACCATTGTGCATGAAGGGATCAGTCGTGAAGCATCTGCCGGAAGTCAACCTCAGCTACGAGCCTCTGATCCGCATCCTGTACGGTGCCATGCCGGCCAAGCTCCTATTGACAAGTATTGAGCTCAAGGTGTTCTCGCACCTGACAGAGCCCAAGTCGGCCGAGTCGCTTGCCCGCGAGATCGATTCGCATCCCGGCAACACGCGGTCGCTTATGGACGGACTCGCAGCCAACGAGCTGCTGTACAAGCGAGATGGCCAGTACAGGAACACGCCACTGGCGGACACGTTTCTGGTTGTGGGACAGCCGACGTATCTCGGCGATGTGTTCAGAAACCTTCACGAGTACATTCGACCGGCCCTTGAGAATATGACCGCAATGGTCAAGGAGGGGCGATCCCCATCGGTCACCTTCAGCGATCCGACACTTGAAGAGCGGGAAACGGAGATCTACGGGAACTACCAGCGTGCTGGCAGTGCGCAGCACGTGGCGGCCATGATCGGCAAGCTGCCGGAGTTTCCGCGGATAAAGAAGATGTTGGACCTAGGTGGCGGCGCGGGGCTTATCTGCTTGGCTATCGTGGCCGCCCATCCGACCATGACCGGTGTGATCTTCGACCGCCCCGAAGTCGTCGAAGGGACGCAACGGTTCATCCAGGAGTACGAGCTGGAACATCGTGCGATAGTGATTGGTGGCGATTACTCCAGGGATTCAATCGGAGAGGGCTACGACCTGGTGTGGACGAGTTTCACGCTCAACCACTTTCGGGGCAACCTCGACCCGATCATCCGCAAGATTCACGCGGCCCTGAACCCGGGCGGCGTCTATGTCAGCCTCGCCGAGGGTCTGACCGACGAGCGTACGAAGCCGACCATGATGATCAACTCGATGCTTCTCGGCCGCAGTGATTTGATGTTCGACGAGGGCGAGATTGCCCAGGCCATGCTACGCGTCGGATTCCAATCCGTTCACAGCCGCACGGCGGAAGGGCCGCAGCCCCACGGGCCAGCGATGGTCGACGTTGCTCGAAAGTAGCCGTGCTCACCCAAGCGATGCGGATGGGACAGATGTGTTCTCGATTGGACCCGCGAAGGAACAGCGGCCCGGGCCACCGGGCACGAGGATTCGCCCTCGCAGGTTTTGTAGGTTGGGCAATCTTGAGCCCATCACGAGCTCGTCGGGTACTGACTCCGGAGGTCGCGAAGCCCGAAGAGGTCGACAGTGGGAGAGCTTGCCCCAACCAACGGTCGAGCGAGGCGGGTGCAACTCGTCATCAACCGGTACATCCAAAGGCGGTCGTTCGGCTCCGCAGCGGCAAAATGTTCAGCCAAAGCGGCGCGAAGCGGCATCAAGCTCTTGACCGTTAGGCCGCTGCGCCTCGGTTGCAGGGCTATGGGATGGGGGGCGATTTCCCCCGTGCGTCAACCCACGTTCACTTCCTGGCTGGTTCCTGGCAAATGGGTGCTTTTCGGTGTCTTTCCGTGTTATCGGATGTCACCTCGGATGCGCGCAAACCCCTCAAAACACAGTGTTCTCTGCGGTTCGGCGACTCGAGTGCGGAGCTTCGATTCCCCCCGCCTCCATTGTAAGTGCTTGTAAACAAATAGGTTACAAGCGATTGAAAACACTTCCTGGCTATTTCCTGGCTGATTCGCCCCGAAAGCGGCCAGCGATCGTAAGCGAGTTACGATCTACGGGCTGGGGGCAGATGTTCTCTCTTTCTGCAAGGTCTTTCTTGGCCTTTTCATTCACAGCCCCCTCGGTAGGCTCCACAAGATGTGGAGCACTGTTGATTTCGCTTCCTTCACGTTGTTGACGACGGCGTCAAGCCGAGGACCCAGCTTCCATGCTTGAGCTGGTTCCGCTGATGGAACTCGGCGTCGTACCGTGTCTGCGTCTGCCACATTTTCCACAGGATCTTGAGCCATCGCTGGCCGAGGCAGCGGAGTGCGCAGGCGTGGCTTTGACCGTCGGCGCGTTTCTTCCGGTAGTAAGCCTCTGCCCACGGACACTCGACTCGACTCAGGTTGGCCCACAAGTGGACCGTATGCCGTAAGACCTTGTGGCACGCCCGGCGAAATCGCACCTTCTTGACTTGCCCACTTTGATAGCTCACCGGTGCCGTGCCGACGTAACACTGCAACGCCTGGGACGAATCGAAGCGATCGCGATTATCGCCCAACTCGGCAAGCAGCCGTGGAGCCAGCTTCTTTCCGGCACCGGGCAGGGATCCAAACAAGTCGTGGTCGGGATGCTTCGCAAACAGCTCTTGGATGCGAGCACGGAACTTATCCAAGTGGTTCTGCAGCACACGGAGCTGTCCGGCCAGGGCAACGGCGAGCATGCTCTTGGCGTTCGTGGTCGCAGGTTTGGCACAGAACTCCCGAGCCTGGGCAAACATCTCCAAGCGCTTGCGATAGGTCTCGGGGCGATAGAGCTTGTGCGTGTGCAGGAACTTCTCCCAGCTGCGCTTTCCCGCTTGGGTGAGCGCCTCGGGCGTTGGGAAGGCCTCCACGAAAGCCCACGCTGCCGGCAGCGTCCAATCGTCGAAGGCTCGCAAAACTACGGGATAATATTCGCCCAGGGCAGCCTTCAATTGACAGATGAACGCCGTGCGTTGTTCAATCAAAGACATCTCATCGCGGCACAGCGACCGCAGCTCAGTCGTCAACGGGTCGTCAGCTTTGAGCGCTCGCCACGCATGTCCGTCGAGCCGCAAGGCATCGGCCAGGCTCCAAGCGTCAACGTGATCGGTCTTTGTGCCGCAGGGAACCTTGCGTTCGCGATAACGCTTGGCTGCTTTCGGGTTTACCGGATACACGGCGTAACCCGCCTCAAGCAGTCGTTCCACTGCGGCCCCGGTGCAGGTCTCGATGGCAACGGCTGAACCGGGGTACTGACTCAACTTTTTGTTGAACCTTTTCCATCCCTCGGCTGTGTCGTCGAAGCGGAAGTCGGCGACGACCTTGCCGAGTCGATCCACAACCAACACATCGTGATGATCACCGGCCCAATCGAATCCGACAAACGCTGCCCGTTGGCTCCATCCCTCCACATCCGCTCCTTGGCCCATCGCGATTCCTCCATGTCTACGCCTGCGCTTCACCGACGCCATACGCCTGCTGCCTGTCGTTCTGATACGAGAGCCTTCTTGAGGCGATGTTCTCTCAGACTTCGGAGCAGGCGCCGA
>JBARRC010000740.1:0-1705 GCA_049644045.1 Phycisphaerae bacterium | reverse complement strand
TACTGCCAGATTGGCGGAGAGCCTCACGCCCGGCCCGTGCGCCCACACAATTCCCTAACCGGCGTGCGCCCGGCTCCACGAATGATCAGAAGCAGCGTTGTCTGTGTGCTAGCAAGGCGCTGCTGATCGCATCGCCGCGCCGTTTCTGACCAGCGTGACTAGCCCGGGCTTCGCCTCTGGTTGAAGGGGATCTCGGGCTATGAGGGGTACCCAGTGGGTACCCAGCAAACGCGGTTTTTGATGGTCTTGAGCGGCCTTGAGTGGTCAGGCCCAGCCCGACGTAAGCTTCGTCAAAACCGGGGTTTAGGGCCTGTCAGCCCGGTTTTGGGGTAATGGAGGCGGGGGGAATCGAAACCCAACCGAGCCTATGAGATCATGGGGACGTTTCGAGGCGATCTCTGCCAAAGACGGTTCAGCCTCCACCGACCACGCATGATCGGTGGAGGCCGCACGGCGACGATGTCGCCGGTACCGCTGCTCAAAGACTACCCCACTTGGTCCATGATGTCAGCAGCCTTTTTCTCGTCGAATTCGGCGTAGAGCTCGGTTACGACGGCAGAGCTATGTCCCAGCACTGCCCGTGCAGCCTCCAATCCGAACTGCTTTCGCAACAATGTTGCGGCGTTGTGGCGTAGCTGGTTGGGTGACCATTGGTGCTCACGTACCCAGGCCAACCGTTCCTGCTCAGAGAGACCGTCCGGCGGAGGAAACACTTTGGCGCACCCGCGCTTGATGGCCTGTGCGTAGCTCCGTCGGGTGTACTTGTCGCCATACTGCGCGGTAGAGCCTCTCGCTCGCTTCGCCTTCTCGCTCGGGGTCTCACGGGTCTTCCGTTTACGGCGGCGCTCTTGGCGAAGCTCCTCGACGACCTCACGCGGGCTAAAGATGTATGCCTTCAGGTCCGGTTTGAGAAACGGCCCGAGTACTTGCTGCGCCTGGGGGCCAACGTAGATCACGCGCGAACGGCCGTGATGTTCGGTTTTGTGCGACGCAGGGCGGTAGGCCCAGATGCGGCCCGACATGTCGATGTCGCCCGTTCGCATTTGCGTGGCCTCGCCAGGCCGCATGCCCGTGAATCGCTGTAGTCGGATCATAGCAGCGATTTGTCGAGGTACGTATTCGAGAACAGCATCGACTAGATGATCGGAGACAGGACCCACAGGATCCGTCTCACGTGCGGGTGATCGCCCCTTCCGTAGAGGAGCCACCGCCTGCAGCGTGTTCAAGACCTCGGTCTCGACCTTGTCATTCTCGACACCCCACTTGAACATCCGACGGATCCGGTTGATGCGTGCGTTGATCACATTGCGGCAGAGGCCGGAAGTGACCATCTCGTCGCGGATCTTCTTGAGTTGCGATGCACCGAAGCTCGCAACCCGCCTGGAACCGTACCGTTGGCTCACAAGCCGAAGAGCGTCCCGGATGTTCTGGATCTCGCCGGTGAGCTCGCCATTCTTGACGTAGTACTTCTTCGCGAACCTGATGTACGCCAATGACAGCTCGTTGACGACCAGGTCGCCCTTTGGCTTGCTACGTTTCGGCCGCGGTGGCGGCTTCCTGTTCCGCTTGAGCCACTCGGCCACCACGGCCTCGTATTTTGCCTCACTTTCAGACGATCCGTACGGCCCCAGGTATACGTCGCGTCCACTCAATCGAACGACGGCAAGCCTGGTCGGCTTGTGAAGGCGGTACTTCGGGATTCGGA
>JBARRC010000739.1:0-3882 GCA_049644045.1 Phycisphaerae bacterium | reverse complement strand
ATTACGCGCAGGAAGCCGTCGAACGCCAACCGCCGGCCGCTCGTTCGAAACTGTGCCTCACCCTGTGCCGTGTCGGTGGCAATGAGAATCGTCGTGCTGTCCCACTTTGCCGGGGTCATCTGGCACGCAACGAATCGTCGCCAGATAAGCCCGTACAGTTTGAATTGCTCGGCGGACAAGGAGTTACGGAGCGAGTCGGGCGCGCGGATGACGTCCGTCGGACGGATCGCCTCATGGGCCTCCTGCGCCCGCTTGCCGCTACGGAATATGTTGGGTTTGCCTGGCAGATAATCCTCACCGTATTCGCTGTGAATCAGCGAACGGGCGGCGTTGATGGACTCGTGACTGAGGTTGGTGGAGTCCGTACGCATGTAGGTGATCAGCCCGACACGACCCTCCTTTCCACCAAGATCAATACCCTCGTACAACTGCTGCGCGACGCGCATCGTTCTTGACGGAGCGAATCCCAGCGCGCTGGAGGCGGCTTGCTGTAATGCCGCCGTGGTCAACGGCGGGTTAGGCTTCGTCGTCGACCGGCGCTTTTGTATATCCTTGATCGTGAAGCGAGGGGCATTGGCGATCTCCGTATGCCCTTTCAGCACGACGATCTTCAATCCCTTGTCGGCGTAGGGCGTAAAGTCGCGCTCCTCAACTTCTTCGGTGACGAAACCTAACACCTCCGCGACGGCTGTCACATCGGTGACGTTTGCCGCCCGAAAATCCCTACCACCGATTCTAACTAGCTCGGCGTAGAGACACCCATGCTTGGACAGCCATGCGTTTCGTTCCTTGGCGGTTCTTCCCGCCTCCGGATCCTTTGCATCTGCGAGGAACTTCGCCCAGGCGCTAGCCTGTCTTTCCACTTTGGAGGGGTCGGTTGTGAAGCAGCCGAAGACGCGCCACGATTCTTCAGGGATAAACGCGCGAATCTCCTGCTCCCGGGTGACGATGAGCCGTACCGCGACGGATTGCACCCGCCCGGCGGACAGCCCTTTCCCGAGCTTGGCCTGAATCAACGGGCTGAGCTGGTAGCCTACAATTCTGTCGAGAATGCGGCGGGCCTGCTGTGCATTGACCTTGTCCATGTCCAGATGGTGCGGCGTCGCGAACGCGGTCTGGATCGCGGACTTCGTTATCTCGTTGAACACGACGCGGTGGGTACGCTGCGGATCCAGATCGAGGGCGTGGACAAGATGCCATGCGATTGCCTCGCCTTCCCTGTCAAGATCGGTGGCGAGGTAGATGGTGCCGGCCTTTGTCGCGGCCTTTTTCAACTCGCCGACGACCTTACGCTTCTCGTCCAGAATCTGGTAAACCGGCTCAAAGTTGTTTTGAAGGTCGATGCCCAGGTCGTTCGGCGGCAAGTCGCGGATGTGCCCCATGCTGGCCATGACCTTATGATCGGACCCCAAATAGTGGTTGATCGTCCTCGCCTTGGCAGGCGATTCGACGATAACTAGCGCTTTCCCAGAACCTTGCGCGCTCTTCACCACAACAATCACCCCACAAAAGGAGGTCCAAAATGTGGGACCGACTTTCCAGTCGGTCAAGCCCGATCCACGCGATGGCGGGCGGTTCTTAGTATCGACCGGGAAGGCTCGATGCTCCAGCGGATGACCATGGCCCCCATCCCATGATGGCCAGGGGGTTTAACAGGGTCCGGCGATCCTGTCAAACCGATGTTGCCGTATTGGTCAGATTGTGGGTTGATTCTGTAGCCGGATCATCTATATTTAGACAGTGCATCGAGTGGATACGTAACCTTTGGATAAATAAGGACTTACGTCATCATGATGAAGTTCTTCCGCAAGCACAACAAGAAGCTGCTGGCCATTTTCATGGCCCTGCTTATGGTCGTCTTTCTCGGAGGCAGCGCCCTGGACAGCCTCTTGAGGCCCAGTGGTGACCGAATCGTAGCCAACAGCAATGTCGGCAACATCGGTTTTATGGACCACAGGGTCGCTGAGAACACCACGTCCATCCTCAACTCGATAGGTCTAAACTGGCAGCGACCGCTCTCCGGGATAGCCGAGCCGCTCGAAACTATCGACTGGATCCTCCTGACGCGCGAGGCGGAACAGCTTGGAATGACGACCAACCAGACGATGCTGCGGAGTTCATTTGCGGACCAATTTCGCATCGATGCAATCGCGCGGCAACTGCGGGTGAAACCGGACCAGGTCTGGCGGGCGATGGCGGAGTACAACTCGATTCAGCAGACGGCGCTGGCCATTGGGGGAGCGACCGCCCCCAGTGAGGCGGAGGTGCTGTCGGCTGCCCGCAAGGTATTGGAAAAGGTCCAGATCGAAGCCGTGCTGCTACCGGGCAGAATGTTTGTCGATCAGGACGCCGGATTCACCGAGGCCCAGCTCGATGAGCAATTCACGGCTTACCGCGAGCGGGAGCCGGGAGAGGGTCTGGAGTTCGGGTACTATGTCCCGCCAGCCGTCAAGGTCCAGTACGTCAAGATTGACACCGATGCGATCACAGAGCAGATCGGCATCGCGAATCTCGAAGAGAAGGCCAAAGCCTATTTCGAGGAGTATCGCGAGCGGGATCCTGTCTTCCGCAAGCCGCCGGAAGAAATCGCGGCGGAAGCTGACCCAGCCGACGAGACCCTTGAAGGACCGCCCTATAAGCCGTCTCCCTATCTGACTTGGGAGAAGGCCGCGGAGACCGCGATCGAGGCCGTGCGCAACCAGGAAGCCGATGAAGCAGCTTCCCGGATCGCCAGTTGGCTTGCAGACTACACGGCCGAAGCTTGGCTGGGCGAGGTGCGAGGAGAGGACGGATACAAAACAGCACCTGAGCATGTCGCCAAGCTGGACTATTACGATAACATAAAGATTCCGAGAGACATTGCCTACTCGGATGCGGTCTCCACCGGAACCACGGACTTCTTCAGTGAGGAGGAGGCGAACGAGGTTCCACTGCTCGGCCAAGCCTACTTCCAGGCGGACCGCGGCGTTCGACAAACGCTCCGAACGCTGGCCTTCCGTACCCAAGGCATTGTCCCGATCATCCCGAACGACAGAAATGTGAATCCGTTGGACTACCTCGCGATGTTTCAGACCTGTAGATACCCCCTGACGGATCCTGGCGGAAGCGTTCATATCATCCGAGTGATTGATGCGCGAGAGGGGCACGTGCCCGACTCGATTGACGAGGTCCGCGAGCGCGTGCTGGGCGACCTGCGCTTGCAGCAAGGCTACGAGACCGCCAAGGCACGGGCGGAATCCCTGCGAAGCTGCACCTCCTCCATAACCCTCCAGGGAGCCTATGAGAGCGACCTCGAACTTGTAGCCTTGAAGGATACCGAACAGGGCGCAGGCAGCGGGTTCTTCGAGCCGCCTCCGTTCGGACGGGCCTCCCTTTACCAGGCGGCTGCGGGTCGGACCACGCCAACGACGTACATCGGCGGCGGTGTCGGACCCGTTCCCATCGAGATCATGGAAGAGTGCTTCGCCCTTGCCGATGCTGATGACAAGACAAAAGTGATCGAGCTAAAAGAACAGGCCAGGGTGATGGTTGTCACCTGGGTGGACACGCAGCCCGGGCACGCGGACGACTTCGAGGACATGCGCGTCAGCTTCGTCCAGCAGATGTCCAGCGCCCGATTACAAGCCGCGATAGCCGACTGGCTCAATCCAGAGCAGATCCGCGCTCGCAATCGCTTTGAGCTTGTGACTGACTAGTGTACCGTCAGTTTTGAATCTGCGGGTTGCCGTTGCCCGCAACGCCGGGACCGGGCGTGCTGGTCAGAGCCCGCCGCGCTCGCGGCGGCACCAGTCCGTGGGCTGGCGCCCGCGGGTCTGATCCGGTAACGAACCCGCAAGTTCAGGTGTGTCACAACACATTGCTGGACTGAGAATCCTATCTCGG
>JBARRC010000738.1:0-12810 GCA_049644045.1 Phycisphaerae bacterium | reverse complement strand
CCGGGACTGCCTACACGCCAAAACACATCCGCCTAAACTGTCACGGACCCGGATTCTTTTGTGCTTCGAAATCGAAAAGCAAAGGGGATCGGTTACACTACAGGGCGATGCGGTTATTGCACACTGCCAAAGCCATGTTGAGATTAATGGGTCGTCGTCCCGCCATCGAACTGCTCATGGTTAGCGTCTTGGTGCACGTGTGCGTGCTGCTGGCTGCTTATCTGCGTACGGGCGGGCTGGGCGGGTACGCGTTTGCTTCGCTGGACTGCGGTGAGTTCTATACCATCGCGCGGAACCTGGCTGAGCATACGGTGTTCAGTCAAAGCGAAGTGCCGCCGCTGAGACCCGACACCTGGCGCACGCCGGGGTATCCGTTGTTTCTGGCGATGTTCCTATCTGCGTTTGGTGATTCGCCGGCGATGCTCGTCGTGGTGCAGCAGGTGCTCGCGGTTGTCAACGTGTTGTTGCTCTTTCGCATCGCGGCCCTGTGGATGAGTGAACGGCGGGCGATGGTCGTAGCGGCTTTGTTCCTGGTGGAGCCGTACCACCTTTACTACTCGCTATGGCTGATGTCGACGACGCTGTTTGTAACGGTGTTGCTGCTCGCGTGGTACGTCTGGTGCCGCGCGCTGGGAACCTGTCCGAACAGCCCCGAGCCGCGGGCTTCAGCCTGCGCGGATCTTCGAACAACGAGTGATTCAGATCGGATCGGCCGCTCCCTGACGGTCGCGGTTCGGAATACCCGCGCGGATCTTCGAACAACGAGTGATTCGGATCGGATCGGCCGCTCCCTGACGGTCGCGGTTCGGAATACCAGCGCGGATCTTCGAACAACGAGTGATTCGGATGGACCGTTAGTCGGGCATCGATGGGGATGGTGCACGCTGCTCGGTGTACTCGCCGGGCTTTTGGTGCTGGTTCGTCCTGTGGCGAGCTTGATCCCCATCGCGCTTCTCGCGGGGCTTTTTGTCACCTATCAGAGTGCACCTCGACAGACGCGTGACCACGGCACCCGGCGGTCCTGGCTGTCTCTGCCGGTCTTTGCCGTTTGCTGCGTGGTTGTCGTCGGCTTGTGGATGACACGTAATCGGGTGGTGGCGGGGCACTTCGCACTGTCGGATCAGGGTGGCGTGGTGCTGGCTTATTTCAAAGCGACGGAGGTAGAGCTATGGCGACAGGAGCGAACGGCGGATCGGTATCTCGAGACGACGCTTGACCCGGCCAAAGCAGAGCAACCACACACCGTGTGGGAAGATATCGACGCGCGCCTGCGGGATGAGTTCGCCTCCCTTCCCGAGAATCAGCGTGCGACGCTGCGCTGGCAGAATCTCGCACAGGGCAACAAGACCACGGTTGACTCGTTTGCGGTGTCCGACGCCTTGAACGAGATTGGCTGGTCATATATTACCGCATCACCGCTTAGTACAGCCGCCTGTTGTCTGGTCCGATGCGGCTCCGCTTTGACCTTCCCTCTCAATCTGGCGATGAAGCCGCCGAGGGGAGTCGAAGCCAGTCGTCTCGCGTGGCTGGTGAAGGGAAGCATATACCTGGCACTGAGCGTTTGGGTTCTGGTAAGAATACTGCGTGGCGGGCTCGGGTTTGCGCCGCTCTACTTCCCGCTCGCCTGCACGATCGCGCTCTTGCTTGCGACCACGCCTCAGCTCGACCCGCGCTTTCGCGTCCCGATGGTGCCCCTCCTGCTTTTTACTGCACTGCTGTCCAAACCCACATCGTAAAGCGTGAAGCGTCAGGGCCAAACGAGATACGCTTCACGAGACACGCTTCACGAGCAAAGTAAGCCGCTGTTTCAGGCGGTCCCCCATAGAGCCGATAACCAAGCGTGAAGCGTCGACCCTGAAGCGTGAAGCGTCGATCGTGAAGCGTGAAGCGTAAAAGGGAAACGAGATACGAGATACGTTTCACGAGCGAAGGGATGGTCTGCAAACTCAGCATCCTGATCCCCGTCTACAACGAAGCGGCTACGATTGGAGAGCTGCTGCGTCGCGTAACCGCCGTGCGCTTTCCCATCGACCGTGAGATCATCGTCGTGGATGACGGGTCGTGCGATGGTTCGCAGCAAGTTTGGGAGCGGTTGGCCCAGACGGGTGTTATCAAGTTCATCGCGCACAACACCAACATGGGGAAAGGCGCGGCTGTTCAGACAGCCCTGAAACATACCACCGGCGATGTTGTCGTCATCCAGGACGCAGACCTCGAACTCGACCCTGACGATCTGCCGAAGCTGCTCGAACCGATTCTTTCGGGTCAAACGCAGGTCTGTTACGGATCCCGTTTTATGGGCGGTGTGACCTGGCACATCCGCCGCAGGCCGACCTACTGGGCCAATCGCATACTCAACGCCCTTAGCAACCTCGTCAACGGGATCAAGCTCACGGACTTCAACACCTGCTATAAGATGTTGACCGCCGACGTCCTATCACGGTTTTCCATTACGCAGAGCGGGTTTGCGATGGAGCCGGAGATCACGGCCAAGATTGCCCGCCTGGGATACCGGATCGTCGAACGCCCGGTCCGCTACGAACCGCGAGGGTACGGTGCCGGCAAGAAGATTCGCTTTGTGGATCTGCTCAAGTACTTGATCGCAATGGTGCGATACCGCTTCTTCTGGTCGGGTGAAGGCACGAGGCCTCTGCAAGTCCGCCCGGTTGAACCGGAGTTGGCCGTTCGGCTGAGTGCCAATCTGGATTGATCCATGCACACCTGGCAACCGGGAGCGCGGACAGACAGTGTCCTGAGGACCCGCCCAAGGAAGATCAAGGACTTCCTGACGTTCCCGCTGCGCGCCGTAACGCTGTTCGAGAACGATCGCTGGGGCCTGACCTCCCTCAGGTCCGAGCGGTTCGATTATGTCGCACGTCACGTCCGCGGGTTTTGTCTCGACGTTGGCTGCGGAAGGGGAAACCTGTTTATTGCGAGGTACTGCGGCGGGCACGGCAGGGGGATTGACGTCTATCCGTATGAGGGTCTGGCGCATGTGCATGTTGTTGAAGACATCACGAGCTTTCCGTTCGACGATGCCTCCTTCGACACGGTGACCTTCATCGCCAACATCAACCACGTGCCGCGATCGAAGCGTGACGTCGAACTTGCCGAGGTCTACCGCTGCCTGCGACCCGGAGGAAACATCGTCGTCACGATGGGCAATATGCTGGCGGAGCTGGTGGTGCATCAGGTCATTCACCTGCACGACAAACTGTTCCACACAAACTACGACGTGGATGCCGAGCGCGGGATGGACGAGGAGGAAGAGTACTTCGTGACCGAGGGCGAAATCCGTACGCGCCTCACCGCCGCCGGCTTCGTCAGTATATCGCGTAAGTCGTTCTGGACGCAGTGGGGCCTCAACCGTCTGTACGTCGGCTGGAAGCGATAATCCCGGGCACGCAGAGAAGTGTGATCATGTCCGAAGCAGTAGTCAATCTTAGGCGGTATGTACCCCGGGCGGCAGCCAGTCCGTTGTCGTGGCTTGTGTTGCTGATCATCCTTCTGGCCTGCTACCGGTTCTCGCTGATCGACAGGGGCCATTTCTATTGGGGTGATGAGCGTTGTTATCTGCCAGCTTCAGATTTGGTTGATGCGGTGGCGAGAGGCGATTTCGACACCGCCCTGCGGCATCTCTACCGCCCGCGCAGCGGTGTACCTGCGGCGCGGCCTGGGTTCGTGGTCGTCAGCGTGCTGCCGGTTCTCGCGCAGCGGGTGGTCGGGAAACTGGCTGGCATCAACCGCGACTTGCCACAGTACTATGACATTGCCTCTGCATTCAACGTTCTCGTGACGCTTGGTGTCACCGTCTGCCTTTATGCCCTGGGATGTGCCTGGACAAAGCGTCCATGGTTCGCCTTGTTGATCGCAATGGTGTATTCGCTGCTGGTCAATGCCAATGTCTGGGTCAGGCACATGGTCCCTTATCAGGAGTCGTTGTTGCTCTTTCTGCTGGCACTGTGGCTCCTGTCAACGGGACCGGCTGCCACGGGCGGCTTGCCCGCCCGTGCTTTTCCCGGAAGGATCACTGGCAGCGAGTTGCCAGTGGCACCCGGCACCTGGCGGATCGTGCTCGCGGGGTTACTCACAGCATTCGCCTATTCGTGCTATCCGGGTCATTACGCCTATGTGATCATCATCGGAGCGGTGCTCCTGGCAACGTCACGGCGGTGGCTTCGATCGGCGGCAACATTCGGGCTGTCGTTCGGCTTCGTAATCGGTGTCTTCGAGTTGCTGGCGCACCTCGCCGGCCGATCCTACATCATGGACATGCGCCGGCTCGCCCCTTCGGTCACGATGGGTGATCGGAGAGAGGGGTACGTTTTTGCGTGGCGGTACTTACGCGACGTGGAGGGTCTGGTCGGCGTCCTGTTGTTTGGTCTGTTCTGCGGATTCGTCTTGTTTGCACTTTGGCGCCGGCAGGTGCGGATCCCACGGACCATCCGCGTGGCGATCATCGCGGCCATTGGAGCTTATCTGTTTCATGCGACGGCAGGCTTGTGGACCGGGAGGATGGTGCTTTACGGGCGGATTCTGATGCTGTATCTGCCTCTTGTGATCGCAGGCGCGGTGCTGACGTTGATACACATGTGCGGCCCCGGTTTGAGACGAGTGGGCGTGTGCGCGCTCGTGGCCGCCTCCGGGTACTCTTTTGTCGACTTCGCGCTCAGCTACAACCGGGTCGTGTACCCGATTGAGTTTCTGCAGGAGACGATGACGAAGCTCGACCGGGATATAGTCTATCCAGCGGATGCTCTGTGGCGTATGGAGGGCATGATCCTGCCGGAAAGCCTCGAGCAGTTGGACCCGGCGCTCGTGAACATCGTGGACACACGCCCCGACGGCGCCGACACCTATGCGGTGCTCTCATCGCACGAGGAGGCCCGTCAAAGTAACGCACGTTTCATCGGCGTGAACCTGAAGTTCATGTGGTACTTCCGAAAAGCGTATCACCGTTTCACGCCGCCCAAAGGCTACCGACTTGTGGCCGAGGCCCTCCATCCGGAGGTGTTTCGGGGCACCGGTTACGAGGGACGGAAACCGTGGGAGCGAGACCGTATCCGGCGGCGACAGTACAAAATGCGCATCTACGAGCGGGTTCACTCGCAGGAGCAGGTGACGTATGACGGACCGCGGTACTGATAGACGCCCGGGCGTTGCACGAACGTGGTTCGACGTCGGGCTCATACTGGTGATCAGCCTGCTGGCCGAGATCGCCCATTTCTCCTGGCGTGACGGTCGGTCCGTTCTCAACGGTGATTCCATACAGTATGTCGACGCAGGCGAAGCGCTGCTGAGTCCGGACAAGGGCCCCGATTTCGCGGTACGCAAGCCGGGATACCCGTTCATCCTCGCGGGCATCGCATTGCTTGTGGGTAACATGAGCTGGGCTGCGGTCGCGGCGAACCACCTCTTCCAGGGTTTGCTGCCGCTGGCAGCCTACGGTCTGGGACGAAACCTCCGGTCGCGCTTCGTCGGCTGGGTGGCTGCCCTGCTTACGGTGGCTTATCTTCAGACGCACGTCCAGGGCGACCGGATCATGTCCGAGGCGGCCTACATGCTTCTGCTGACCGTCGGTGCGGTAGCGCTGGCGGCGGGACTGAAAGGCGCCTGTTCGTTACGGCTGATGGCGTCGGCCGGGCTCCTGTTGGCGCTCGCCTGGTCGGTCCGCTCCGTAGCCGTTGCGGTGATCATCGCCGGTCTGGCGTGTACGGTTTGGGTGCTGCGCGGTCGTCCCGGACGCGCAGCAATCGCGTGCCTTTGCCTGACACTGCCGCTCGCAGCGGCGGTGCTGTTTGAGTGTAGCCTGAACCTGCGGTTTAGCGGTCAATTCCGTCCCTCCACGGGCAGTCTCGGCCTGATGCTCATGATGCGGACGCGTCACCTTCAAGGCCTGCCCATGCCCGATAGTGAAATCGGTCGGTACAGCCTCGCCCTGTTGCCCGACCGCGATCCGCCGGACGCGTACCGTGCGTCGGAGGTCGATACCTGGGTGGCCCGCTACCGGGCGGTCCACGACCACGGCCTGGATGACTGGGAGGTCGACTCCCTGATGAAGCGAGGGGCGTTTGAGATCGTGCGTGCCCATCCGGTCGAGTTCTTCCGGTGCAGCTTCGATCTGTTCGTGCGTCACCTGCTGCGACAAAGAGAGATACCGTCCCATGCCCGTATGTCGCACGGGCAGCAGCGCCCGTTTGTGATGCATCCAGCGGCCGCCGATGACCCAGACTTCCAAGAACATTGGTACGCCTTTTGGGGGCTGCCCAATCGCACTCTGGAGGAATCGCTGGACTTGGCCGCACGGATGAAGACGGCCGCCGGTAAGCGCGCTCCTTTCGCCAGAACCGAGCCGCTTCCGACGCTTCGCTATGTGAGCATGCTGCCGCCGGTTGCGGATGTGCTGGGCGTGCTCCGCGGAGTCGCGCGCCTGTGGCCGGGGTTCGCGTTGATTCTGTGCGGTATTTTGGGTTTGAATCGACGAACCTGCGCGTTTCTTGCGGCGGCCTACGTGCTGGAGGCGATCCTCATCTCGATTTGCTGTCCGAGCGAGTCGGCCGCCATTCGCTACCAGTGTGTTTGGCTTGCAACGGACATAACGCTGGCGGCTGCGTTCGTCAGCGTACCGCTTCAGTTGGTGTGGTCTCGACTCGAATGAACGTTGGTTTCAGCCCAGTGAAGAGCTTATCGACTCCGGTTCGCGTGGTCGTCACAACGTTAGTCGTGGGCGGGTGTGTCGGCTGCTGCATGGTTTGCTGGCTCGGCGCCCCTAACTGGAGCCACGCAGTCCTGGGGAGGTATAGCGTCAAGTGGTTTATCGGAGCCTCAGCAACCACCACGATCCTTGTCCTTGCAACGCTTGCGGTGATCCGATCGTTGTGGTCGCGGCCGTCTTTGGCAACGTGTGATCACCATCACCTCTCCTTTGGCAAGGAGGCTCTCTTTGCCGGGATCACGCTCATTCTAGTCCTGCTTGGGATAGAAGTGGGGCTGCGCTGCTTCGGTTTTCCTTCCCAGCCTCGCCCGTTCAGGCCTCCCGGTGGTACCACCGGGGGGTTCCACGCTTTGCTTCAGCAGGTGGATCGGGCTCATCACGGTGGAACCTGGTCGCGTTCGTACCACGGGCGCGTATTTGAACGCGAAAAGACAGCCCAAATTCGCATCATCTGCCTCGGTGGTTCCACCACGTGGGGTCATCATTTGGACGGGGAAGACTCCTGGCCCGCGATTCTGGAGGAGTATCTGCGGGTGCTCGGCTACGATGTGGAGATCATCAATGCCGGGTATCCCTGGTACACCACGGTTCATTCCATCGCCAATTACACCCTGCAGATGCGTTACTACAACCCCGACATCGTTATCGTGATGCACGGTGTCAATGACCTGGCAAGGAGCTTTCCCGCCCCCGGCGAGCCGCCGCCCGAGTGGGATTATGGTTCGTATCAAGGGCCGATGCGCAATGTACTGGCGGGCTACCGTGCCTATAACCGGAAGCGGAGCTGGGCGAACTGGCACCCCGCTAGGCTGTTAAGTTCCTCGGCGATTTACCGGTTGCTAATCGAACAAAAGGCCGCACGCGTCGAACAGCCAGACGTGCAGGTTGGAATCGAGGCTTTCCCCACGCTCGAATCCTTCCGCGCACACCTGGAATATCTGACCCGGTTATGCCTCGACGACCACCGGCTTGTCCTGCTCGCAACGCAGGCCCACATCTACGACCACGAGGACCTCACATCGCTTCCCGATTTCATAGGCACGATACGAGAGGTTTACATGCAAGTGGCGAAGGGCCAGCCCATCTCCGCGTCAAGCCTCCGAAACGCAATGCGCGCCGTGCGGGAAACAACGATCGATGTAGCCCGACGTTTCGATGTGCCGCTTACCGACGTCGAGCGGGCGATCGACGGCAAGATCGAGTATTTCATGGATGACTTCCACCTCAATGCGGACGGAAATGCCGTTGCGACGCGGGCGTTCGCCGACGTCCTACGCCCGATTTTGGATGAACTGCAGGGCTTGCACCCAAGTGCCAAAAGCCCGTTGAGAGAGGATGTAAGACAGGCCTTCCAGCTGGCCAAACGCCCCTGACGATCAGAGGACGACCGACTGGAAAGTCGGTCCCACACGCGGGTGCGGTTTTCCAACGGACTCCTGAGCCGCAAGCGCCGGTGCGGGGCATTCGAACCCGTCGCTTGCGCTCCAGGCTCTGATCTCAACCGCGTTTCGCCGTGTGCCGATAATCTACGCGATGACCGCCATTCTGGGCATATCCGCGTTCTACCATGATTCAGCGGCTGCGCTCGTCGCTGACGGGAAAATTGTTGCCGCCGCTCAAGAGGAGCGCTTCACCCGAAAGAAGCACGATTCCGGCTTTCCTGTCCGCGCGATTGAATACTGCCTGAGTGAAGCGGGGGTCGAGCCGGGCGACCTGGACTATGTCGGCTTCTATGACAAACCCTGGCTGAAGTTCGAGCGTCTGCTTGAGACCTACCTTGCCTACGCCCCGCAGGGTCTAAAATCCTTCATGCAGGCCATGCCGCTGTGGCTCCGGCAAAAGCTTCACCTGCCGCGCGAGATCAGCCGTGGGCTTAAGGGCGCGTTCCGCAAGCGCTGCGTCTTCGCACAGCATCATGAGTCTCACGCCGCCAGCGCGTTCTTTCCGTCGCCGTTTGAAGAGGCCGCCATCCTCACACTCGACGGAGTCGGGGAGTGGGCGACGGCCGGCTACGGGTACGGGCGCGGAAACCGGATCACGCTGACACACGAGCTGCACTTTCCACATTCACTCGGACTGCTCTACTCGGCATTTACGTACTTCACCGGGTTTTCGGTGAACTCGGGAGAGTACAAGCTGATGGGGTTGGCCCCCTATGGTGAGCCCAAGTACGTCGATCGGATTCTTGAGCACCTCGTTGACCTCAAGGATGACGGGTCGTTCCGGATGGACATGTCGTATTTCAACTACTGCCAGGGGCTCACCATGACAAACCGGAAGTTCGACCGGCTTTTCGGCGGACCGCCCCGCACACCCGAGTCACCGATCACACGGCGTGAGATGGACATCGCGGCCTCTGTCCAGAAGGTCACGGAGGAAATCGTGTTGCGCATGGCCCGCCACGTCCATGCAGAGACGGGCATGAAGAACCTCTGCCTGGCGGGCGGGGTGGCGTTGAACTGCGTAGCCAACGGGAGAGTCCTGCGCGAGGGGCCGTTCGAGGATCTGTGGGTTCAACCTGCGGCCGGTGACGCCGGTGGGGCCTTGGGCATTGCACAGTTCATCTGGTATCAGCTTTTGGGCAACCCGCGCACGCCTACGCAAACCGACGACCAGCGAGGGTCGCTGCTTGGCCCGTCATTCACCGACGACGAGATTCAAGGTTTTCTCGATACGGTCGACGCCGCCTACACCCGCGTCAAGAGTGACGAGGCCCTTTGCGACCTGGCGGCTGACTACATCGCTTCGGGCAAGGTGGTCGGCTGGTTCCAGGGTCCGATGGAGTTCGGCCCCCGCGCGCTGGGCTCGCGAAGCATCCTCGCCGACGCCCGGGACGGCAACATGCAGCGTGTCATCAACATGAAGGTGAAGTTCCGCGAGGGCTTCCGCCCCTTTGCCCCGTCGGTTCTCCGTGAAAGAGCGGCGGAGTACTTCGAAGTCGAATCGAACCGGGATAGTGCATACATGCTGTTGGTCGCGCCGGTACGCGACGAGAAACGCAGCAAGCTCTCCGAGGCTGAAGCCCGGACCTGTGGACTCGAGAAGCTCAACGCAAAGCGCTCCGTCATTCCTGCGGTAACCCACGTGGATTGCTCCGCCCGCCTGCAAACGGTCGACGCCGAACGTCACGGCTCCTATCAACGCCTGGTCGACACCTTCCACCGCAAGACGGGCTGCCCGGTGGTCGTCAACACGAGCTTCAACCTGGGCTGGGACCCGATCGTCGCAACGCCGCACGACGCGTATGACACCTTCATGTCCTGCGACCTTGACGTACTCTGTATGGGGCATTTCGTGCTGACAAAAACGGCCCAGCGCGCGTGGGTGTCCGACGCGGAACATGGAGTTCCCCAGCAGGGATTCGAGGATATGTTGTGCAGCCCGTGTTGTCAGGCGGTCATCGAGCATTGCGATGGGAAATATGTGTGTGACCGATGTCGGCACGAGTTCCCCGTGGAGAACGGCATCCCACTGATGTTCCGGCCGCACGAGTCTTTCGACGACACGTCGGATGTTACGGAGAAGGTCAAGGCCTTCTATGAGCAGACGCCGTTCCCAAACTATGACGACCACGAGACACTCCGCTCGCTGATCGACAAGTCGCGTCGCGGCCTGTATGCGAAGATGCTCGATGACGCGATCCCATATAACAGTACGGTGCTTGAAGTGGGATGCGGCACCGGGCAGCTCAGCAACTTTCTCGGGATTTCATGCCGTCGCGTCGTCGCCACCGATCTGTGCGTAAACTCGCTGAGACTCGGAGAGGCGTTTCGAGAAGAGCACGGGCTTTCGCGCGTTCGCTTCCTCCAGATGAACCTGTTTCGACCCTGTTTCAGGTCGGAGCGATTCGACGTCATCCTCTGCAACGGCGTGCTGCACCACACGAGCGACCCGTACGGCGGTCTTCGACACCTGGTCCCGCTGCTCAAACCCGGTGGGTACATCGTCGTCGGGCTCTATAACCGGTATGGCCGGTTGGCGACGGACCTGCGCCGGACGGTCCTTCGGCTTTCAGGCGGGCGGGGCCGTTGGCTTGATCCCTACATGCGGTCGTCGCGTATTAGCGAAGAGAAGGAAGAGGCATGGCTGGCGGATCAGTACCGGCATCCCCACGAATCCAAGCACACCATCGGGGAAGTGTTGGACTGGTTCAACGGATGCGGGCTCCGGTTCGTCCGCGGCATCCCGTCGGTGAGCGCTAACAGCCACGGCATACGCAACGGGTCCCTATTCGAGGCTACACCGCCCGGGTCGGGCCTTGACCATGCACTGGCCCAACTGAAACAGGTCTTCACCGGAAGTAGAGAGGGTGGATTCTTCGTGATGATCGGGAGGAGGCCATAGGAGCTTCCGTTCGTACGTGAGGTGAAGGTCACCATTGAACTCGGTTCTGGGAATGCTTGCCTGCTTAAGTCCCGTAGGGACGACGGATTCCAGCCCAGGGCGTCAGCCCTGGGAGCTAGATACCCCGCGCATTCAGAGCCCCGGAGGGGCGAAAGAGCGCTTTTCCTGCCGCCCCTCCGGGGCTGTGGTGCTAGGACGTTCCCAGGCCCAGGGCTCGCGCCCTGGGCTATTGTCTACCGCCCCGCTGGGGCGGGTGGGTGTGACCATTACTCTCGTGGGAAGCAATGAACATGGCCCTAGTTGAAGTCAATTGGACGCCGTCGACCCGCGAACTCAAGCAGTTTGCGACCATCTGGTTCCCGGCGTTTTTCACACTCGTCGCTGCCGTCGTTCTGTACCACACGGGGTCGTTGCGAGTTGCCCTGATGATCTGGTGCGCCGCGCTCGTTGCCGGATTGGTCGGCTGTTTTGTGCCGCGGATCGTCCGATTGGTCTTTACGGTCTGGATGTGTGCGGTCTATCCGATCGGGTGGGTGATTTCACATGCGGTGCTCATTGCGGTTTTCGCCCTGGTCATTACACCCATCGGTCTTTTGATGCGTCTGATGGGCCGCGACGCGCTGGACCGGACATTCGACCGGTCGGCCAAGACCTATTGGCGTCCCTGTCGACGGGAGACGAACAAGACGCACTATCTGCGGCAGTTCTAAACGGCCGTGCGCGATCAGCGCTGGCGATCCGAACCGCGACCGTGAGGGAGCGGCCGGTTCAGTTCGAGGTTGGCGCTGAATCGCACACGCTGATTTAGTCTAAGGAGAACCACCATGCCTGACAACACTGACACAACCCAGTCACCATCGCCGGAGGACTTTGCAAGGGAAGTGGCCTCGGCGCCAACCGGTATTGTCCGTGAATACCTAGCTTTTCTCCGTCACGGGCGGCGGTGGTGGCTCGCGCCTATTCTTTTGATACTCCTGCTCGTAAGCGTGCTCGTCATTGCATCGGGAACCGCCGCCGCGCCGTTCATCTACGCGCTGTTCTGACAACGTGCTGACAGCGCCCACCCGAGCCGCACGGAATCACCTGTGGGACCGACTTTCCAGTCGGTCACAAGCCATCTCGCCAATCCGAGCCCCAAGCGCAAGCGCGGGGTTTGTGACCCGTCGCTTGCGCTCCGGGCTCGGATCGATGCCAAAAGGTGGAGAACGCCGAGATGATGTTCGGGCATCCGCGCGGGCTGAAGCCCGCGGCTCAAGGGGAGGAACCGGTGCGGCTCAGGATGTGTTCGTGGAGATACGCCGCCAGCTTGACACCGACAAGCTCCGCGCCGGCGTCGTTGTAGTGGATCATGTCGTAATAGTAGTCCGTCGAGTGGGGGACCTCACCGGCCAGGTCGAAGCAACTCACGCCGTATTCCGCGCACACGGTTTCGAGTACCTCATTGAAGCGATCCAGCAACCGCGCGTACGAGGCCCCGGTGAGGTGGAATCGCTCCTTGTTAAGCCAGAACAACCTTGCCCGGACCCGCTCCCACTTCGGGCTCCGGTCGATCAGCAGCGGCTGCGTGAGAAACACCGGCGTGCCTCCAAACCCGCGCACGGTACGGATCAAATGGACCACGTTCTTACGGAACAGGGGAAGTGACGGCAGGATTACATCGACATCGTCCGGCAGCACGTATTCCTCGCCGGTGACCGGCTCCGACGGCAGGGCGACCGTAAAGTCGCTGGAGCGCACGAGCGTCCCGTCCA
>JBARRC010000737.1:0-9984 GCA_049644045.1 Phycisphaerae bacterium | reverse complement strand
GGGTAATACTGCTCATAGGTGTCCGACCCCTTGGGGTGCCCGACCAGTCGAAACTGCCGAAGCGTGAACGTGAAGGACTTGCGCTCATCGCGTGCCGAGCTGCGCAGTTCGATCTTCACCACGTGGAACTTGCCATTCCTGGTCTCCGTAGGTTCGTAGGTCGGGGATTGACCTTCCTCACCGGGAGTGAACCGGTATACAAACTCAATCGGTTCAGTATGGGTGACGGAGATCGACTTGGGTGGTGCGTAGCGCGAGATCATTGGATGGGCCGCACCCACCCAGCCTACGGCTTGGACAAGATCCGGGTTGTACTGATAAAAGCTCTGCCTGCCGCTGAAAATGCCACCCGAAAGCACCGACGTCACCGCGGCCGCGAACCGGTCCACTCCCAGAAGGAGGTTCCTCTCTTCGCCACCAGCTTTGGGGACCTTCGTACTTTGCGTTCGCTCCTTCGGTTGGGGACTTACCACAACGGGGGCGTAGCCGATGATCGAGGTGCCGAAGGGGATCATTTTCAGGCCAATCGCCACGACGCCGACCATGATCAACCCGGTCACCAGACCGCATACGCTGCCGCCAACGCGATCCATCCAACCGGGCAGCAGACAGGCGCGTCGGATCAGTCGATCGAACACCACGCGCAGGATGAGAAGCGGCAGGCCGAACGTCGCACCCAATGCGATAGGGTGCGCGTAATCCGGCTTCCAGTAAGGCGCCAGCCAGTGGATCGCCACCCACTCGTAAGTGCCGAGGGCGGCGGTGGCGCAGCAGAGCGTCAGCGCGGTCATAAGAAAGGCGCTGAACAGCCCCTGCTTCGCCTGATAGATCGTGATGGCGAACAGCAGAAGCAACAGCAGTAGGGATAACCACATCGCGCGGCTCCGTGCCTACTTTCCGTTGGTTCTCAGACAACGGAGGACTTCGTTCATGCTTGTTGTTCCGTCGATGACCTTGAGCAGGCCCGCTTCCTGCAGATAATACATCTTGTTCTTACGGCATTGGGCTTTGATTCGATTGATCGGGGCGTCCTCCGCAATGAGCTTGGCGACCGCATCATCGACAATGAGCAGTTCGAAAACCCCCGTCCTCCCCACATATCCGCTTCCCTGACAGTGCGGGCAGGAAATCTCCCGGCCCCGCCGGTCCCGCTTGACCTCGGTGGGCGGGCGGTGGAAGTGCTCAATCTTGTCGGCCGGAAGATTCAGTTTCTTCAATGTGGCGGGATCAGGGTCAAACGCCTCTCGACATTCGGCACATAGAATACGTACGAGCCGCTGATTCATCACTCCAATCAGCACCTTGGCAGCCTGGCGGTTGTCACCCAACAAGGCAAGGTATTGGCTGAGCGCATCGAACGAATCTTTGGCCTGAATACCCATGTAGATCTTACGACCTTCGGCAGCGGCGCGTGTGGCGACCATGGCCGTTTCACGATCCTCACATTCACCAACCATCACGATATCGGGTTCGCGGCGAAGCACCGTCTGAAGCATCCGTGCGTAGTTCACATCGGTGTTGCTGCCCTCATACCGGTGTTGGGTGATGTTATCGAGTTCGGTGAGGGGTCGCCGCTCCAATGAGTGAATGTTGTTCATGTACGCGTCGTGGCCGCGGACCACCGCGTATTGCGTCGTGGTCAGTCCGTTTTGCGACGGGGCGCTGAACAGGAGCACGCCGCTGTGCTTGGCCAGAACTTGCTTCAGGTTCTTGGCCCGTTGCGGGGGCAGACCCAACTCGTGAAGACGAAGCAGCGTCGGACCCGACTGAATCCGCAGGCGCAGCCTTTCGCCGGCCGTCGTCCCTGAGGTGTGGACTTCCGTAAAGCCTGGTTCACCCACGTGGCTCAACAGGGCGATTTGAACTCGCCCCGTCTGGGGACGGCGAATCTCCTCCACGTTGAGACCCGCAAGCTTCTTGAGGTATCTGAAGAGCTGCTCGCCGTCCTCGGGGGGGATCCCTTCCTGGCGCTCGGCAGCCACGCCGTCGATGCGGTAGACGAGACGGTACTTTTCCTTGCCGGCCAGCACATCGGCATCGGCTGCACGCCGCCACAGCAGGTCGTACAGGAAATCCTGCACCAGCTCATAGGCCTTCGCTTCCTCGTAGTCGTCCGGCATTTCCACGAACTGCCCGGCATGATCCGTGATCTGAACGCGCAGGGCTTTGCCCCTGGTGGCCTTTTTCTTGGCTTGCCCGCTTCCGACCAGACGTCTGATGTGGCCGATTGTGAGAATTCGGGCGGTGGGTACGACGCGTCCGTTGCGGTGCATGACGTAGCCGAACATCGAGCCGCCGGCCAGCAGCAGCCAAAACACCAGCCCGACCAGGAACAACCCCCCTTGCCAGTAGGGAACGAAAAGCAACACGAACGTCGCAACCACCCCACCGGAAACAACAATGAGGTTCCATTCCTCGCGTTTGGTCTTGACAACGTTGGTGTCGCGGTCGACCCATTGCACTCCCATCGCCCAAACGAACAGCAGTGCGACGACAACCGCAACCTTGATTAGGTCAGCGTATGGACCCGTCCCCGGAGCAGCGGCCAGCAGGGATAACGAAATGACAGAATCCATAACGGACACAATTCTATTCTGTCTGAACGGGGCTGCAAGGCGGAAAATGCTGCGTGTGGGTCCGATCACACAAGGCTTCGCCCCCCGTCGATCCGGATGATCTGACCGGTGACGTAATGGCTGGATTCGACGAGGAAGCGGACCAGGCGGGCGACTTCTTCCGGTGTCCCCTCCCGCCTAAGTGGCACGCGCCGGACCAGGCTCCGGCGCTTCTCGGCGGAGTACTCATCGGGGAACACGGCGATTCCCGGCGCCACGCCGTTTACCTGGATGCCCGGCGCAAGGGCCCGCGCCAACCCCTTCGTAAGCGCGCTCAGCGCCGCCTTCGACGTGCAGTAGGCCAGGTGCTCCGGCCAGGGTCGGTCAGCGGCAATGTCACAGAGGTTAACGATCTTGCCCTGGCCACACGCCTCCAGATACGGTCGCGCGTGATGAGACAGCGCCATCGGAGCGACAACGTTGGTGCGCAGCATCGACTCCCACCGCCCATGATCGAAACCGTTGACGGAGTCGGGCTGGCCGGTCAAAAAGGCCGAGGCGTTGTTGACCAGTACGTCCAAGCGATTCAAGCGATCGATGAGTTCACGAATGATCGCAGGCCAGCTCGCCGGATCGTTGAGATCGCCGCCCACGATCACGGCGCGTCGACCCATGTCGACGACCTGCGCGGCGAGTTCCTCCGCTTCCGTGCGGGAACGACGATAATGAATCGCCACATCGCAGCCGCCCCGCGCAAGCTCCAGGACAATGGCACGACCAACGCGTTTCGCGCCGCCGGTGATCAACGCAACTGTGCCATGCAGTTCCACCGTCATGTGCTCGTTGTGGTGCTCACCCCGCCGGTCCGGTCCGGTTGGGTTCCGTTAGGGAGAGTGATCGTGCGGTTCGCATTCGCCGCTGTTGGCCTCGCCTGGCAACTTGTGCATCGCCCACACGTCCTCTATCGGCGAAGGGGCCGCTCGTCGCCGATTGACGGACTGGCGATACCGGCGAGTCGCCCGCACGAGCACGTAGCTGCCAAGCAGAAACACCAGCACAAGGAGCAGCGCGACCAGCAGAAACAGCGGCAGTGCGCGAACGATTTTGGCACGGTCGGGGGCGTGCTCCGACGGTTCAACCCGTACCGCGACGGATTCCCGGTGCGCGACGCTCGTCCGGTAGGACCAGCTACCCCACGCCCACAACACAAGCAGGAAGCCAATCGCAAGACAGATTACGGCGTTCCTCGTTCGGTTATGCTCAGACCCTGGCATTCTTGCGGTCATACTGATGAACCTTCGTTCCACGCACACTTTGAGCGCGGGTCGGACGAATCGTGCTCGCGCAATTGCTCGAACAACCGCCGCTGTTCCTCCGTCAGCGATTTCGGCGGCACGATATTGATGGCAACGTATTGATCTCCACGTTCCGCCCGCCCTCGTTCCGCCAGGCCACGTCCTTTAAGACGCAGCCTGGTGCCGCATGGCGCACCGGGCGGCAGCGTGACGGTTGCTCGGCCGTCGATGGTGGGAACATCAACCTCTGCGCCGAGCGCGGCCTCAGCCACGGTAACCGGCACATCCACATAGATATCCACACCTCGCCGGGTGAAAAACGGATGCGGTCGAATCGAGCAAACCAGAAAGAAGTCGCCGGGCGGGCCCCCATGACGCCCGGGGTGTCCCTTTCCCGGCATCCGGATCTTCTGGCCTTCCTCGACACCGGGCGGAATCTTGACCTCTAGTGTTTCCGATCGCCTGTCGTGCTCCGACGTGAGTTGGACGGTCACCACGGCGCCGTGTACTGCCTGTTCAAAGGAAAGTGATATCCGGCGTTGCTCGTCGGCGCCTCGCTCGGGCGTGGGTGCCGCCGCCCGGCCACGACGGGGACCGCGAAAAAACTGGTCGAAAACACTGGCTCGTTCCCCGCCCCCACCGCCGAACGCGGACATCAAATCTTCCAAATCGCCGAGGTCGACGCTCGAGCGTGAACCCCACTGGTATACCCGCTGGCCACGAGGATCCGTGGACCACTGGCCCACTCCGGCCTCGCCGAAACGGTCATACTGAGCGCGTTTGTCAGAATTACCCAACACCTCGTAGGCCTGTTGTACTTCCTTGAACTTCTGCTCGGCGGACGGGTCGTTCGGATTGCGATCCGGGTGGTAGCGCTTGGCGAGTTTTCGGTAGGCGCGCTTGATCTCCTCCTGAGAGGCGGATTGCTTCAGACCCAGCGTTTGGTAGTAGTCACTTCGCGTTGACACCCGAGTTGTACCTCATCGATTGTTATCAGGGCTCGCGTTGGTCCCTGATCCCAACGATATCGGGAGTATAGACGCACCGCGACGTGTTGCAAAGCTGGGATCCCACCGGCCAGAGTAGCCGCACCTGCCACGGGTCCAGTTGCACGAGTTCACCAGGCGCCTCAATACGTGTATTGGCGACCAGGTCCCAGGCTGTACCAAGCGCGGGACGGCTGCGTAGCCGTAACCGACGCGATCGGTTCGAAAGGTTGACAATCGCTACACACGGCTTGCCGTCCGTCGTGCGAGCGTACCGAACGAATACGTCAGCCGCCAGCGCTCCGTCATGTTCCCGTGCTGTTACGCGATGGATGTGCTCATTCTCCATCGCCAGTGCGCGCTCGATCCCCACGATGACCGAGGTCCGATCGCCCACTTCGCTGCGCTGAAGGGGAAACAAAACGCGGTAGTGACGGTGTGATGACTTGTCGGGAGATGCGAGACGGACAACGTCGAAGCGAATCTGCCGTTGCAGCAACGCACCCCAGATCGGCTCGATCCACCTGGCCCAGGCATTGTCATCATGGGCATCGACCGCGTCGGGGCCGACGGCAACCGCCAACGCCGGCATCGCGTCAAACTGCCCTGTATAGGAACCCAATCGAACGAGATCGAGCGCGGTGTGCGCAATCGTCTCAATGTGGGCCGGGTCGACCAGCACACTGGGATAGGGACTCCCTGACCCGTCTCGAAGATCGCGCCAACCATGCAGCAACCCGAGCGACTGGCCTTCGAGAGCATGAACCCACATCACGGCGGTGGTCGCTGCGCTGCGCTCATCCGCCGATCCACTGATGACCGGAGTATTCCAACCATCCACTATGTAGCGCCTGCTCTGCCAGACGCCACGTGCCAGAGCCCTGCGAGCGAGCGACGAACCGATGGGCTCCCCGAGCACCGGGTCCACAAGCGCCGGTGTCCGACCGATGTCACCAGGCGGGCTCCGTGTGCTTTGGAGCATAGCCCGCAACGTGAATGGCTGCACTGTCAATGCACGCACCATTGTAGGCGGTACGGGCGTAGGCGAACCATCACGCCTGGAGATGTCGCGCAGCCCAGCCACAGCGACGACAGCCACGCCTAATGCGTCCGCCCGCTCGAAGAGCAGGTCGTTCATGCCGGATTGGATTACGTCGCCGGAATGCTTCGGATAAACGCGAAAACCCATCGCGACCATCAGGTCCAGATCGCCGAAACGGCCGCTGTATCGTGTGGCCGTGGTCCGGTCCACGAAGCCGTACAGGGGTGGAATCGCCGCATTGGCGGATAGATCGGCAACCGTTACACGAAGCCGGTGCGGGCGGAAGCCGTCCGAGGGTCCCAACGCAACCACGCGGTCTGGTGCGCCCTCGGACCAAGCGAGCATCGTGCGCACGGTCGTGTCGGGGATGGCACCGTTACCCAATTCGCGCAAATGAACCTCACGCTCGAGCGTCGACGTGGCCTTCACAAGAATGGCCAGGGTTGCCCGCGCATAGGGCCGATCAAACCAGCCGAAATGGAGTGTGTCGAGCAGGTCGTCCGCCCCGGCCAACTCCGTCACATGCTCGCGAAGCCGGGTGACGCGAGCCTGAAGCTCCGAGGGAGCCACGGCGCCCGCCGGTGTCGAATCGGCAAAGGCCGGCGAGGATAATGCAACCAATAAGCTTACCCCCCGCAGAAACCGTCTCCACCATGGCTTTTTCTTGGGGACCGACAGGCGAGATCGCATCACGGACAGGCTCGGCAGCCTCGAGCGCAGCTCGATGAGCCGACGCCTCGAGAATTGCTCCGGGCGCTCTCGAAACCGCTCGCGCGACGCATCAGTGAAGAAGGCCTCCGGAGGCGGCAGGTCGTTGTCGATCTCATCATAGAACTTCAGTGCCTCTTCCAGGCACTGGGCGGCTTCGAGTCCAAGATGGCGCGCCTGGACCTTATCGGTTTCCTTGTCGGCAGCCTCGGTGATCACCCGAAACAGCACGATCCACTGGCCAACATCGAGTAGGCTGGATGGTTCATCCGTGGGGTTGACGATCGCCGTTTCGTGTTCCCCCGTGGTATCGGGTTTTTCCGGCAGCCGAAACGTCATAGTCGTAACAGTCTGACAGGAGCGACAGGTGACCGGTATAGCGACGGTCATTCCTCGACCAGCATCACCGACCGCCCGTGCGTCGGCGCCGTTGAGCGGCCCCTTGCCGCAGGAGGCACAAGGCGTCGCCATCAGATACAGGTAGGCTTCCGCAAGGCTGTGAGCCGAGAGTGGTTCTTCAGGCATGGGAGATCATCTGAGGCGAGTTGTGGTCCGCCTTCTGTCGCCTGTCGCACTACCCACCACCGGTGTCGTCGCCTGTTCCGTCGTCTGCGTCACTATCGTTCGGGGCAGTGGCGTCGCCGGTTCCGGCCGGTGGGTCCAGCCCCGTTGCCTGGCGGGCTGCCTTGGCGGCCGTTGCCGCCACTTCGATCTGCTGCATGACCGTGTCCGGAGGCACTTGGCCGGACTGGAGCCCCTGAATCCATCCATCATACGTGGCCAGGGCAAGGTCCAGCGCGGGCTTGGGCATAATAGAAGGAATCTTCTCAAGCCCCGGAAACTCGATGTACCAATCCTCGTCCACCAGCTTGAAACGCAACGTTGAGATCCCGGAATCGCCGGGCAGCTTTGCCGTCACCTCAGCGTTGCTTACGACGTTGATCGATTCGACGGTGAAGCTGAAATGCAAATCGCCCCCAAGCGCACCGAAAGCCGCCGCGATGCGATCACCCGCATCGGGCATTTTCGCTTCGAGTTCCCCGCGAAGCTCGCCAAGCTTCGCTGCGAGCTTCGTCCCCGCCTCGAGCAGAGGCCGCAAAGCGTCGTGCTGCTCCTCCACGAAATAATCGAGGAGATCGTCGACGGAGCCGTCAGCGACGACCTCGTTATACTCCTCGATCAGCTCGCGGATTTCGGTTTCGATCTGCCCAGCTTCAGCGCGTTCCCCGCCCGTACCGGCCGCCTCCCCGGCAGGTGCCGGCTGGAGCTGCGGCTCGCGGAACGGGTACCACTCGGCCTGGCCTTCGGCTATTGCGGGATCGCACCAGACGGATGCCGTGGGTAACAGCAAGGTTCCGTTGGTTCCCAGGTCGCGATTATGTGCAGGCGGCGGTTCGGTGTCGCGACAGCCCATCCCCACGACTGCGGCGGGCACAAAGACACACCAAAGCCATCGGCACCGTCGCAGCAGAATCATCTTAAGCTCCTCGTCGAATGAGACATTCAGCGCCCGTGTCAAGCAGCCGCAAGGGTACGACCGGCCCACTCGTTCCGTCTCGGACCTGCCGCGTCCGTCCGTGCGAGGCTCCTCCATACGGTCAACCGTCCAGGCCGGCTCAGGGTAGCTCGGCTTGCAGCCCTGGTCAACCTTCTGCACCCCGTTCGGTGGAAGGTTGACTCCAAACACGGGCGAGTTCCCGACAGGATTCCACAACTACCACCTTTCCTCCGGGCCGACGTACATGTTATGCTTGCTGTACGATCCTAGGAGCAATAGTCGCGGAAGGAGCACATCTATGAAGTGCAGAGTGGTGCTGTGTGTCGCAGCGTCAATGTTGTTGTGGCAGGCGGCGGGTGTGCATGCGGAGCTGCCGCCGTTGATCCCGCGCGCCGTGCTGTTCGGCAACCCGGATAAAGCCAAGCCGCAAATCTCTCCGGACGGCAAGCGACTGGCCTACCTCGCCCCCGACGAAGGGGTGCTCAACGTCTGGGTTCGTACAGTCGGGCAGACCGATGATCGTGCCGTGACCAAGGACCGCAATCGCGGCGTCAACTCGTATTTCTGGGCACAGAACAACAGGCAGATTCTCTACTCGCAAGACAAGGTGGGCGACGGGGCCTGGCATTTTTATGCGGTGGACTTGGACAAGGGCGACATCCGCGATCTGACGCCGTTCGAGGGCGTCCAAGCACGTGTGATCGCGGTGGAGCAGGGGTTTCCCAACGAAATCCTGGTGGGCATCAACAACAGAGACCCGAAGTTCCACGATGTCTACCGCGTTGATCTGACCACAGGGACACTTGCCCTCGAAGCGCAGAACGACGAAGGTCTCCTTGACTGGCACGCCGACCACGACCTGCGCATCCGTGCCGCGATGAAGCCGACCGCCGCCGGCGGCTTCGAGCTTGTGGTTCGTGATGATACCGACGCCGCATGGCGGACGCTGACGGCATGGGAGCCGCAGGACGCACTTTATTGCGGCCCGATAAGCTTCACACCCGATGCTAAAGGTCTCTACATAGCAAGCAGCACGGGAAGCGACACCGCCGAGCTTCGTGAGATCGACCTGACCACCGGCAAGGAGAAAACGCTCGCATCCGACCGTCACGCCGACATCGCCCGCGTATACGTCCACCCCATCGAGCACACGATTCAGGCGGTCGGCTTCAACAAGGAGCGGATCCACTGGAAGGTGCTCGACCCGTCGGTCAAAGACGATTTCCGGGCAATCAAGCGCATTCGCCGTGGGGATTTCGGCATCAACAACCGCGACCACGCGGACAAGACGTGGCTCATCTATTTCAACGCCGATGACGGACCCGTCTCCTATTACGCCTACGACCGCGAGTCGAAAAAGGCTGAGTTCCTCTTTACGAACCGCGAGGCTCTCAAGGGCGTTAAGCTTGCGAAGATGGCACCAATCAGCTTTAGAGCGCGCGACGGCTTGACCATTCCCGGCTATCTGACCTCGCCGCCGGGCATACCCGCGAGGAACCTGCCCACGGTTGTGCTGGTGCACGGAGGGCCGTGGTACCGGGATCTGTGGGGGTACAACTGCGAGGTGCAGTGGCTCGCGAACCGCGGCTATGCGGTGCTGCAGATCAACTATCGGGGGTCCACCGGGTACGGCAAGGCTTTCATCAATGCTTCCAGCCGCGAGTGGGGCGGCAAGATGCACGACGATCTGATCGACGGCGTCAACTGGGCGATCGGGATGCGAATCGCCGACCCCCAGCGGATCGCTATCTTCGGCGCCTCGTTTGGCGGATATGCAACGCTGGTGGGTCTTACGTCTACGCCTGAGGTGTTCTGCTGCGGTGTGGATATCTGCGGTCCCAGCAACCTGATCACCTATATCAGCGCCATGCCGGACTACTACAAACCGTTCGAACCGCTT
>JBARRC010000736.1:0-3195 GCA_049644045.1 Phycisphaerae bacterium | reverse complement strand
GGGGATACCCAGATCGGCCGTCGTCAAGGCCACCTGACCCGGGGTGGAAGACGACGGCACCAGGGTTAGTGCAGTCGTGTTGAAGTCCAACACAAGATCGATGTCATGTTTTTCGAGAAACGGCCGGTAGACGGGGCCATCGGAAAGCCGCTGCTGTAAAGAGCGGTTGAAATCCAGGCTGGGCAGTTCGGGCAGCAGGTATGTCTCGAAACCTGCCGCACTAACGGATCGTTCGAGCTGTCTGGTTGTCGCAATCCTGATCGGACGCCGGTTCATCAGCGGCTCCTCATACTTTGACATACAGGGCGTCAGCCCAGTTCTGCGGCTGATCCGAGGGGTAGATCGCGTAACGTCGATACCCACACTCCCTAAGGAATCCGTCAATCTCTCCGAACAAAGGAATGTCCTTGTAGATCGGCACGAACGAGACCTCCAGGTAAACCACCTTCGTGGTTTCGAGCAGCTTGCGCGCTCCGTACAGCGCTTGCAGCTCGGCACCTTGAACATCGAGCTTCAGGATGTCGACGCGCTTCGGGTCGATGTCGTTATCCTGGCACCACCGGTCGAGGGTGCAAACCTCCACCTCCTCACGGTCCACCACGCGCGTCCACTCGGCACACGGATTGCCCTCCTGGAAACCGAGCAGCGAGTTCGCCTCATCACTTGCGGTGAGATTTATCACCGCCTTCCCGTCACGATCCCCGACGGCCTTCTTGACCGCGTGCACCTTCAGCTCGTCGCAGCGCTTGCGAAGCTCGCCAAAGACGCTCGTGACAGGTTCGAAGCTGTAGATCTCGGCCTTGGGATAGAGATGGCGGAAGCTGCCGGCGGTCTGGCCCACGTTCGCGCCGCAATCGAGCACGACCGCCGGGTCGGGCATGAGCAGCTTGAAATCGTCCCACCGCTTCGTTGTCGAATACTCGACCGGCAGCGGCTTCGCCTGCACGATCTGCAAGAGGCTTTGCAGGCGATGGCTGTAAAGGTGCTGGGACAGTGTTCGCCTCTGGCCCGCAGCCGCAATCTCGGTGCGTTCCTTGGGGTGACTTAGATAGTATTTGATCTTCTCCAAAAGATCGGCTTCGCTGCGGAACACCACGCACTCCTTGCCGACCTCGAAGTGCTCGTCGATCTCCGGCTGGTGATAACAGAGCATGAACCCGCCCGCGGCCGTGATCTCGAAGTGCCGCATGTTCAAGCCGGTTTCCGCGTTGCCGTTGACCAGGTTCAGATTGATGGCCGCTTCGCGGAAGTGATTGAAGTAGGCATCGGCGGTCTCTAAGCGCGGCGCCGTCGTCAGCCCGTAGACCGAGTCCCAGCGGCTGCCGACCAGGTGGAACGTGTCGCCGAGCTTGCGCTTGAGGAAGATCACGAAGCGGTCGCGGTTGCGAATGCACAGGCCGGCGTTGTAGAACAGCTTCGCGTTGAAGTAGGCGAGCGTCTTTTGTATCTGCGTCTCGACCGAGTCACTTGGGGTAACCGGCTCGCCCAGGCCGTGGGATTCATGGTAGATGTCGTAAAAGCTCGCGTCCGGCAGATCACCGCGCACCGCCTGGGTGAGTGTCCCCGCCAGCAGGCTGCTCGTCGGCACGTTCGTGTTCGGGGCGAAGTAACTGGTGTTCTGTCCACCGACAAAGGAAACAATCGGACGACACTTGGATGCGTCGAGCGGGCGGGTGTCATACGCACGATTCTGCGCGGCCATCGGCAAGTGGATCACACTGGGCACCCCGAACCGCTGCAGCTCCACGGCCTGCGCGCGATCCCAGACCGCCTTCACCCAGCTCTGACTTTGGAGACACTGCCAGATCGCCGGCCAGGCCAAGCCTTGCAAAGCCGTGACAATGGGATCGATGAAGTGCGAGCAAAGCGGCTTGCCCGCGATTTCGTGGGCGAGCTTGAGGTCGTCGCCCCCGGTCGTCGGCCGTATGAAACCGAGCCCCGTCCCGCCATTATCCACGAGGAGATCGACGGGGTGGTTACCGAGAATCCCCACGGTGGCAGACCCGTTGGTGATGCGGGCGGCAAGATCGGCCGTGTAAGCATTACCGCTGGGGTGGTCAGCCACGGGAAGCTCGACCACCTCACGCGACAGCGCCTCGCACGCCCCTTTCCACCATCCGTGGCTGAAAACGCCGATCCTCATCCTCTGCTCCGCGCATGCGGGAAGCCTTGGACTGTGCCGGTAGAGCGCGGTTCGCTGTGGCCGCCACACCCCGGACAAACTCTACGAGGTTATCGGTCAGGGGCGCTCTGCGAGTGAACCCCAAGCCCCTCCAATATGAGTCTTGCTGCAACCATCTGTCAAATAGAAACTTCTGCGATCTCTGCGGTCTCCGCGGTCTCTGCGGTGAATGATCCGGGCTATGTTTCGCGATCCGATTCATCTGTTGTGGATGACGGTCCTGCTTCGGGCGCAGGCGGTGATTGGTCATCAGAATCAGGCGGTTGCGGTGACTCGCTGGTGGCGTCGTCCGGTGGTATTGGGGAAAAACCCGAATCATTCTCGACCCCGGGGGACGAGACGTCAGCGGCAGACTCCGAAGGTGTCTCCGTCTCCGGGGCTTGGGTTGTGGGGCCGCCTATGACGGGTTCTTCCTCCTCTTCCTCCTTGAGGTAAACGTCCTCGTGGTCCGTGCCGTCCACGTCCCGCCGCAACAGATAGTAGATGGTCGTGCTGGCGGAGAAGTAGAACGACGCAAGAAACGACCACATCAGCCCGATCGTGATCAGGACGTAAACGCCGATGAAAAAAGCCGAGAAGTACTCATACCACGCCAGCTCTTGCCACTGCGGCCAGGCGTACAAGGCGTTCGGTCCTGAGAAGGGCCAGAGCAGGTCCAGTTTGCTGACGGCTTCCCCTTCCTGCCCGCGACTCCACCAGCCCAACGGCGACGTGCCAAAGCCGACCACCGCGCGCGTGATCGCCAGCATACAAAAAGTGAACAGGTTCACGAAAACCCAGCAGATGCTTGCATAAATGATGGTGATGATCGCGTACAGAATCGTCTTCCACGGCTTGGACAGCGGGTAGGAGAGGCCGCGGGAGAAAGAATCGAACGCGTCGGAACCCTCGACGGCGACGGCGGGCCAAAACAGGCTGCCGCCCACGAGCATCCCCAGCAGCAGGATTGAAATGACAAACCCGCCGAGAATCGCAAGGGGGAACGCAACGCCCCCGATCAGATCCCCCAACAC
>JBARRC010000735.1:0-5761 GCA_049644045.1 Phycisphaerae bacterium | reverse complement strand
GTCAGCAATGCATGAGTGACAACCAGGCGTCAGCTGTCGACCCGCGAGCCGGGCCGGCCAGGACGGCCCGCGCACACCGCGCGCCACGAGATCGCGACACACGAACCGCTTCAAAGTACGCTTGTTTGGGGACTAGTAGACCGTCTACGTTGCCGAAAGCATGCCCGCGCCTCGTGACGAATGTGGCGAGCCGTACGGAGTAACCCATGGAACGGCTGAAGGTTGCCCTGATGGGCCTGACGGGTGTCGGCGAGGATTATCTTTCCGCCATCCGGTCTGACGACCAGTTTGATCTGGTGGCGGTGGCCGACGCCGACCCCGAGATTCTCCGGCGACCTATGGATATAGGTTCGGCGCGTGTCTACGAGGATTATCGCTCGCTCATCGTGGAGACGGCCCACGGCGGACTCGATCTGCTCTTCGTGGCGCTCGAGCCGTTTCAGTCGATCGAGTTTGTCCAGATGGCGGCGGAGCGTGGGATCGGGGTGTTTCACAAGGCGCCTTTTGCCCGCAACACCCGTGAAGCCGAGCGGCTGGTGCATCTGTTCGAGCAAAACCGGTGCCCGCTGGTAGTGTCACGACAATGGCAGTTTGAGCCTGCGTTCTCCCCGTTGTCCGGTTTGATTGAACCCAACAATCATATTCACGCGGCGATCGCCGAGGTGCGAACGGTTGACGGCCCCATCGGTTGGCGGGGTGACCGCGTGCGGGCCGGCGGCGGCGTGCTGCTCAACGGCGCTTATGAAGCTGTCGACATACTTATCCATCTGCTCGGTTTGCCGGTAAGCGTCTATGCCCGGTGCAGCTCGGTGGCCGCACCAGGCGCCGCACGGAACTACGACACGGAGGACGTCTCTATCGTGTCACTTTCGTTCGGAGCCGAGCGGATCGGCTCCGTGACGGCTTGGCGCGGTGCGGCTGAGCCAACGTGGCGGGTGACCTTCATCAGCTCCGAGCGTACTGTCGAGGTGTGCGCCGATGCCTTGACGGTCGTCCCACACACGGGCGGTCGGCCGGAACATCACACCGTGCAGACGGCCAATCCGGTAAGTCCCGCCATCAGTGCCTTCGGCGCGTCACGGCTGTTGGAGATGGAAGTGGGAAGCCCCGCTTCGACGGCCCGAGAACACCTGCCGACCATGGCAGTGATCGAAGCGGCGTATCTGGCCGCCAAGACCGGCGCACCGGAATCACCGGACCGGTTTCTGAGCTGAATATTTTCGACAAGTCCTCACCCACGGAAACACCGGTAGTGGCACCAGCGCCCGCAACCCTTTGTAGCGTTACCTTGTGGGTGACGTGATCCGGTTGTCGGTGCCACCCTGCTCCACAGCAGACCCTACACCCTCGCAACCCCGGCGCTACGCGCTTAGGGCTTTGCGGGGCTTCCGCTTGGCGCCGGATTGCTGTTTGACAGTTGTGGCTTCGACCGGCGTGGCGTTTAGGACGACCTCTTCCTTCGGTTCCCAGTGGCGCGGCTTGTGCGTTTGAAGGTCGGACAGCTTACCCCCCTCGGCCACGTGTTTGAGAAGCTCCGCGATTCGCTTGCCCAGCTCTTCCGTGGCGACGCATTCGTCCACAAACCCGCGATGCAGCAGCCAGGTCTCGTGCTGGAAATCGGGGGCCACCTTGCGGCCCTGGAACTGTTCGACGACGCGCTTCCCCGAGAAGCCGATGTTGGCTGAGCCCTGCACCACGATCATGTAGTCGCCGCGCAGGCCGTAACTGATGGCCGTCCCGCCCAGCGTCGGATCGGATATCACCGAGATGTGCGGGACGCCGGCCTCCTCCAGCTCATTCAGCGCGTGTTGGGCTTTGGGAATGTTGCGGTGCATCGAGGGTGTCCCCTCCTGCATCCGCGCTCCACCGCCCATTGAGACCGAGACCAACGGCGTTCGAGTTTCAAGTGCTTGATGGGCGGCATAGCGAAACTTCTCGCCGATCTCGTCGCAGAGGCTGCTTCCGACCAGACCGAAGTTGTTGATCGCCAACACCGCCCGGCACCCGCCGATGCTCGCCGCCCCGGTGATCAGCCCGGAGTCGAGCCCGGTGTCCTTGATCCCGCGGTTCAGGGCCTCTTCGTACTGGGGGAAATGAAGCTGATCGACCGAGCAATAGGGAATTGTCTCCTCAAATTCTCGAAACGAGCCCTCGTCCGTGATCCAGCGGATCCAATCAACCGGGTGCTGCCGGCGGTACGGGCTGACGCCGCCGTTGGGGTGGAGCGAGTCAGCACCATCCATATCGCCGTAGCGTCGTTCGAGCACGTAGTCGCGGATCTGGGCCCACTGGGTTTTACTGAGCGGGCCGGCGTCGTGCCCGATCGCCTCGGTCACATACTTCGCGTCGCGCTGCTGCACGGCATAGATCATCCGCGCCACCTGCCGCCGATCCTCCACCTGTGCGATCAAGGCGTCTTCGTCCATTGGCTTGCCGTCACCTGGAGCGGTCTTGCGATTTCGGTCGGCGATATACTCGGTGATCGCAGCCCGCACGTTCGCGAAAGTCTGGTCCTGCTGGGCGGCCAGCTTGGCCAGTGCGCCGACGCTGCGCTTTTCGTCCGACGTCCCCCACACGCCCATAGCAAAGAACTTCTGCCGGCGCGCTCTCTCGGCCTCCTCCCCCCGCAGATCCAGAAGCTGCGCCAAGTTGCGCACCACCGCGTCTTTACCCTTATCCAACAACTCTCGCGGATAGCGATGTCCGGGGTGCAGCCCCTCTTCGACCACCTCGTCTACCGTACCCTGCCGGATGGCGTCGGCCGAGGTCAGGCACAAACCGTCCGCGGCCTTGCGGATCGACTCCAGGCTGCGATTGCGGAACAGAATCGACGCGCATCCTCCGGGACTGATCACCATGTACGTCGCGTACTGATTCATGATGGTCCGATTCGTCGGCGTGATGGCAATCGCCCCACCACTGGCGCCCAGGCTGATGATGTACGACAAACTGGGCGTCCTCAGTGACGTGGTCTTGTGGATCACTTCGTTAATTGCAAACGCCTGGCCTTCTTCCTCCGAATACTCCGACGGGTCAGCCCCGGGAGTATCCACAAAAACCACCACCGGCCAGCCGCGCTGCTCGGCGAGATTCATGAAGTACACGGCCTTGCGATAGCCATCGGGGAAGCCCATGCCCTGGTTCCACCGCCGGTATTCGGAAACCGGCAGCTTGAGCAACTCGTCCCGTTGTGAAGAAGGTCCGGTCTGCTGCCCGACGACGATGACATCGATCAGACGACCGCAGCGTTGGTGCGAACCGCTGCCGATTTCAATCCTGGCTTCGCCGGCGACCATCAGATGATCCCCGCGCACGTCCCGGTTGTAGAAAAGGCGAATGTCACGAAAGATGTGTCGGATGTAGTCAAGGGTCTTGGGGCGCAGGGGGTTCCCCGAGAGCAGGAACGTATCGTAGGCGCTGAGGTTCGGATAGACCTCGCGCTCGTGGGCTTCCAACCGGGCCCGCGTCTCCGCGTATACCGGGTCATGCTCGCGCAGCGACGCGAGCTTCTCATCGAGGGTGTTGATCTCTGTCTCAAATGGCAGGACGAATGCCACGATTGCTTCTCACAGGAACGGTCGGCTCTCGGCCATCGGCTATCAGTTTTCAGCATTCAACTCTACGCTGTGCCGAGAATCCTCTCCCGGCACCCGCCAGAGGGTCGAGAAGGGATTCTCGGTCCAGCGATGATAGTCGCGTTTTTTGTCAAGCAGCGTACCAGTGTACCACAAACAGGCCGGGTGCGACCAGTAATCGGCGAACCCCCCACCCCAGACGGCAGGGCAATCGCATCTAAATGCGTAATCGCGTTCTAGAGGTTGAAAATGAGGGTCAACGCCGTTTTCCTCAAACCATCTGAGCGAACTCGACCTGCGTTTCAACCCCACCAAGCAGGTTCTGGAGAATCAGATGCGATTGCCCTGCCCCAAACGGATCAGCGTCAGGATTGTGGGTAAGGTCGTCCCGTTGGGTGCCACGCAGCTTGCCTGCCGCCCGTGCGTACGGATTGGCGTCATGAGCCGCAAACACTGGCGGCCAAGCCGCCAGTGACACCCCGCGTCAAGCTCACGGTTGTTTGCCGAGCTTCTCATCGAGTTCGGCCTCCAGAGCCTCAGCCTCCAATTGGGCTTGAGCGTCAGCCTCGGTCTTCTTCCACGCCCTTACTTCATCGCTCTCCATGATCCGGCGCACCTCTGGACCGTACCTACGGGGGTGTCGTGGCTTCGACTTCGATTTCGCCTTCTCCGGCAGCGTCGCCGAGCAGGCCAGTACGATCAGTGCAGGAGGCCCCAACAGCAAACCGGCGCAGAACCACGCACCGCCACTACGGTTGCGTCTTGCGGCTAAGGATGCACAACACGCGCCCCAGAACAGCCCGTTTACTACGATTGAAAACCACAGCATCGGCATACCTCACTGGACTGGAGGACGGAACTTGGACAGGGCGCATTATAGACAGCCAGGTAGAGCAGGTCGATGACCTGCCTTGACCATTTGAGTCGAAGTGAACGTGGTCGCGGTGTCAAGAGGATGGTGAAGCCAGGTGAATCACCTGCCCTACGCGCCTGGCCGCAGAAACGCCGGAGTGCCGTCAATGACAGCGATGAAGATCACGAGCCCACGTCCGGGAGGGGATGTGCCACCCGTCCAAGTCTTGACCACGGCCGCCAGATCAGGGACATTCCGGGCGGAAGTGCGGTAGGCGGATCGGTAAGATTCCCGGCCCGTTCTTATAACTCGTTACGTCGTTACCGGTGATCGATTTCGTGCAATCATCTGCACTGGATGCCACAAGATGACACCTGCGAACGGTGCAATACGAGTGTGGGGCATCATCCCGGCCGCTGGCCTGGGTCGCCGCATGGGACTGCCGAAACAGACGTTGCGCTACCGCGACTCCACGATTGGCGGGAGTGTTATGCGCACCCTGCTCGATGCGGGGTTGGACGGCGTGGTGGTCGTCACACGGACCGATCTCGTCGACGCATTGGACCTTCCGAACGATCCGAAAGTCGAGATTGCCGTCAACGACGACGCCCACAGCGAAATGATTGACTCGATCCGGATTGGGCTGGCCAGGCTCGTCGGCGAGGGAGTTGGAGATATCCAAAGCACCGAATGCGCAAGAGCGAGTGATGATCCTGCTCCGACCGCCGCTCCACCCCATTCGCTATTCGCCATCCGCCCTTTGCCATTCAAAACCGATGGTGTGCTCGTCGTCCCCGCGGACATGCCGGCACTTACCGCGCAGACCTGTCGCACCTGCGTCGCGGCGTTTATCACAGATCCTAAGCGTATCGTGATTGCAACGCACGAGGGCAAGCGTGGCCACCCGATCATCTTCCCGCTGGCGTTACGAGAAGCAATCAATAACCTTGAAGGCGGCTTGCGGGTGTTACCCAGGATCCACGCGGACCGGGTTTTTTTGGTCGAGGTCGTCGACCCTGGTGCCTTCCACGATATTGACACTCCCGAAGACTTCGAGCAGGCGTAAAAAGAGGGGACGCAGCCAATCCTGTTCGGCACGCCGGTTGCAGCACGTGGCAGTGGCGCCCGACGGAAAGTCTTTGCGCCATACTTTACTTGCGCATCCGAGCCCTATAGCGCATACTTAAGGGTGAATGGCACGGAAGCGCAAACCCAAAATCAAAGAGAAGGATCTGAACGGCTTCAGGCACTTCAAGCTGCTAACGCCGATCCTGGAGCACCTTCACGATAACGCCTGCCAGCGCGACAAGGCCGGAAACCGCAGACTCCACTT
>JBARRC010000734.1:0-5524 GCA_049644045.1 Phycisphaerae bacterium | reverse complement strand
GACGGGGACCTTTTGCAGAAGGCTGGAGGTCTTTTCAACGTAGCGCCCGAAGCACTGGAAGACTGTTTGCATGGGGAGCAAAGGCCGCGCATTGACGAGTACGACGATCACGTTTTCCTCATGGTATACGGTTTTCCCGCAGGCATCGCCGAAGGCCATTTTGAGCCCAAAAAGCTGGCCATCTTCTTTGGGTCGCGGTTCCTACTAACGGTGCACCAGGATTGCCTCCAGACAATTGAGGATGTCCGCACACGCTGCAAACGCCACCCGCAACAGTGGCTCGGCCGGGGCGTCGACTTCCTGCTATATGGCATCCTTGACGGCATGGCCGACAGATACACCGCGCTCGTTGAGGAGCTCGAGACGCGTCTCGATCAACTGGATGACCGCGCATTTGCGTTCGATTTCGATGACAACTTCCTCGCCGACCTCTCGCAACTTCGCCGAGAACTCTTGGAGGCGCGCCACCTCGCCGCATCCCAGCGCGAAGTTGTTGTTCCGGTGGCCAAAGGTGAATGCGACTACGTCAAGACTGAGCTCGAAACGCGTTTTTCACACGTGCGCGACCACTTGACTCAAGTGGTCGAACATATCGAGCGGCTGCGAGAACTGCTCAACGGGGCGCGCGACAACTATCACGCTCTTATTGCTGATCGTATGGCGGACACCGTCAAGACGCTTACCATTTTCGCGTCGGTCATCCTGCCGGTGTCTTTGGTGGCGGGGATATACGGCATGAATCTCCCGGTCTGGCCACCGTCGGGTGAGGCTTGGAGTTTCTGGGTAGTGCTTGGAGCCATGGGCGCGATCGCTGTGGCACTGTTGGCGTACTTCCGCACGCGACGGTGGATCTGACCACGAATTGAGCTGAATGTGTCTGATCGCTTGTGCAGCAAGGGATTGTTCAATGGATAGCCTGAGGAACATCGTTGTCGGTGTCGACTTCTTCTCCTTCTCGCGGAATGCGCTCGCTCAGGCCATGCGTATTGCACGCTGGAACGAGGCCCGCCTGCACGTCATTCACGTGGTCGACGAGGCCGTGATGCGTGACATGCAGGAGACGATGGAGTCGCTGCCACTTCGGGCCAGAAAGGATTGGAATCCAGAGAGCGCGTGTGATGCGGCCCAGCGCCAGCTCGACGAATGGATGGATACCGTTGATGCGGAAACGCTGCGGTTGACGGCACAGGCGGTGATCGGGAATCCGTTTGTCGAAATCCTGCGCCGCGTTCAAAGTGTATCCGCCGACCTCCTTGTTCTAGGGTCAAACGGTTCATCGGACCCTGCTCGTGGAGCCGGCACGTTGGCGACAAAGTGTGTTCGCAAAGCCGCTGCAAAGGTCCTACTGGTCCGCCAAGGTTCCACCAGACGGTTCGGAAGCGTAGTCGCCTGTGTGGATTTCTCGGAGATGTCGGACCGCGTCATCGAGCAGGCCGTACGCGTGGCTCAGCAGGACGGGGCGAGACTGCATGTTCTGCACGTCTTCTCTCGTCCTTGGGATACGTGGGAGTACGTGGATCTCGCAGCAGAGCTTGAAGAGGATTACAGAGAAGTCGTGATGGCCCGTCTGCGCGACTATCTGGAGCGATTCACGACTGAGACGGCCGAACTGCAGGTGGAGCGGCACCTGATCGAAGACGCCCGAGAGGCAAGGGCAATCGTCGAGTTTATCGAGGAAGTCGGTGCGGGCCTGGCAGTGGTTGGAACTCAAGGCCGCACGGGGCTGCGGGTTATCCTGCTGGGAACGGTGGCAGAGCGGATTGTGCGGGAGTCATCGTGCTGCGTGCTCGCGATTAAGCCAGATGACTTCGGATACAGAGTCTAGAGGTGGTACACGCAATGAACCTCGAGATCGCCGCGCTTAATGGACAATTGGACGAGGGGTTCCGCCAGTACGTTGAACAACGTCTCCGCGCCGGACTCCTGCGATTTGAGCCTCGAATTGTAAGGGCCACAGTCTCGTTTTTGGATCTGAGCGGACCGTACGGCGCCGAGCAACAGTGCTGCCTGGCTCTCAACCTGGTGCCCAGCGGTGAGGTCAGCATCGAGAGGAGAGGTGCAAGCGTCCGACTTGCCCTAGGTCGTGCCGTAGAAACGGCGACACGCGAGCTGCGGCGCCGGTTTGAGGCCATGGAAAACCCGCTGGAGCGTGCAGCCTGATGAACAAGTCCCTTTGTGCGGGGGAAGGTGAGAGAGCGATTCGCCGGTGATACCCCTTAAGCCGTGCGAACCCGGAGACCTGAGGGTTTCCATTGCAGCGTGGTGAGAGTAAATCGGCTGCAGGTATGCCCGGAATGGGCGATGCACCGAGACGGTGAGCGGTACGGATCTGGCAGTGCAAATTGCGTCTGCCGGTACCGACGTTACGGTGCCAATTGGTGAAAGAGAAAGGAAACGTGATGCGATTGTGCACTCGGATATTCATGTTGGTGGTAGTTGGCGTTCTGCCGAGTGGGGCGGCTTCCTCAACGGAGGCACAACCGGCAGTCGGTGTTCAGCTCGACATTGGGTTCTTCTACGATGAACTAGCTCCCCACGGTGATTGGGTACTTGTCGAACGACACGGCTGGGTCTGGACGCCGCACAATGTCCCACCTGGCTGGCGCCCCTACACCGTTGGTCGGTGGGTCTACTGTGACGATTACGGCTGGACGTGGGCATCGGATTGGGAATGGGGCTGGGCTCCGTTCCACTACGGTCGCTGGTACCACGATTCGCTGTATGGTTGGACCTGGATCCCGGGTACGGAATGGGGCCCGGCATGGGTCGCTTGGCGCAGCGGCAGCGGCTACATCGGTTGGGCTCCGCTGCCACCGGAAGCTCCATGGCGTGTCGGCGTCGGCTTCGATCTGGGACGTGTCAACCTGGACGTTGCCATCGCTCCCACATCGTGGTGTTTCGTCGAGGAGCGTCTGATTCTCACGCCGAGGGTCCGCGAGTACGTCGTCCTCCCGGCGCGCAACGTGACGATTATTCGGTCAGCGCCCTATGTGACGCGATACACGGTCGTTGGCAACCGCGTCGTAAATCTCAGCCTGTCCGTCGAGCGAGTAGAACGAGTCGTGGGTCACCGCGTGACGCGCTCCAGGGTAGTGGCTCTCGATTCGGCGCCTCGAGCCTACCCGAGAGACTTTGGTGGCACGGAGATTCGGGTATTTCGGCCCGTGATTTCGAAGGCGGCGCCTTCCCGCGCGCCTCGAACCTTCAGCGCGGGCAGGCGTGCAATTGGGCCGGATGAGCTTACCAGACGCCAAGAAGCATCGCGTCAGCGCCTTCAAGGGCAGCAACAGGCAGAGCGGTCACGGTTGGAGGAACTCCATCGCCGGGACGCCACTTCACCGCCGAGAGGACTGTCGCCCGAGCAGATACGTGAGCGGCAGGCAGCGGAACGGAGGGCCATGGAAGAGGAACACCGTCGCCGGGACGGCCAGCTCCGACGGTGGCACGGCGCGGAGCGAGATGGAAAAGTGCAAGGCCCCAAGATTCGCAAGGCCGAGGCTCGGGACAAGGACAGAAGACCGCCAACTCGGCGGAAGCCATAGATAGAGAAGTGTCACGCGCAGTCGTTGCGAGTGGCTCAGTCGAGAGACGAAAGGACGCAAACATGAGAGGTTTTAACGTGCGCTCGGTAGTCACGGCAGCCACGCCCCTTCTGATCTTGCTCGCTGGTTGCGGCAGTGGGATTTCAATCGTGATCCGACCACAGCCCAGTGAGTGTTTTCGCCAGGACGTGGTTGATGTGGGCTGCCGTACACGGCAGAGCGTTGTAAGCGTCTGTGAGGAAGATTTCTTCGGGTTCGTGTATTGCTACGATGATTACGTCATCGACGTCGTGTGTGACGAGATTGTGGTTGACTCCTACCTCATCTGTGACTGATGGGTCATGCCGGTGGCGGTCAGTGGGTCTCCATGGCGGTTGCCGGAAGAATGAGCGGTGGAAGTCGGACCAACGAAGACGGCGTTCCAGACTGCTGAGTGGAATCTGACTCGCGGGCTTGTCACGGCCAACACGATGCGAGAGGGCGCGCACGCCATGAACCTCGAGATCGCGACGCTTAATGGACGATTGGACGAGGCCTTCCGCCAGTACGTTGAGCAACGTGTCCGCGGCGGACTCCGGCGGTTTGAGCCTCGGATTGTCAGGGCCACGGTCTCGTTTTTGGATCTGAGCGGACCGTTTGGGGCCGAGCAGCGGTGCCGCCTGGCTCTCAGCCTGGCACCAGGCGGCGAAATCAGCGTCGAGAGGAGGGCCGCAAGTGGCAGACTCGCGCTGGGCCGTGCTGTGGAGACGGCCACGCGCGAGCTGCGACGCCGGTTTGACGCCATGGAAAAGCCAGGAAAAGACGTGGCGCAAGAGCCAAGTCTTCTTCGTCGAGAATGAACACTGCGACGCGTAGAACGCAGGTAAGGTAGGGTATATGGGTGTGACTGGAAACACCCGAGATGGAGACTATGAAATGAGTACTAAGCCAGAGAAAAGCAACCTGCCGAAGTCCGGCCGTACAGACAAGCCATCGAAGCCGGTGACACCACCTCCGAAGCCAGGCGCCAAACCGGGGGCAACGAAACCCACCACGCCACCGAAGAAGTAGCGGGCCAGGGTGGAGCGTTGGCAGAATGGGGCGGGGCACGACGGCTTGGCCTCGCCCCTTCCATCGCTACCTAGCATCACCCTCGGCATCGAAGATGGTTCGTGGGATGGCGATTCGCGAAGCATACTGCCATGGCGAAGCCATTTGTACTGTGTCGAGCGAATCGGACCTCTGCGTCGATTCGTGGTTTGGCGGCAAGTATGGTGCAGTCGGCGCCGGTTGAGCCGAAAGGCCACCGAACGCCTGACTGATGGAGAGAATCGCGTATGTTCCGTCGTAGTCTATTGTGCACGTTCACCTTGATGGTCTTTCTATGCGGGTGTCCTGGACCGGGGCCGGCTACGTTCACCATGACAGTCGTACCGGAGGAAATCGAGGACACAATCCCCGGGCAGGTGTGCGTGCTGCTGGTGACGATTGAAGAGGAGGATCCTGCCACCGCAGCCGGACCGGTGGCGATCACGGCAAGCGCCGAAGGCGCTACGGCCGTCGTTGAGCATGGCACGACCGCCGAGGGGGAGGTAGCCGAGGTAAGCGTCACCATGCTCCCACCCGAGGTCGGAGCGGTGGAGCCCGCTGATGAGTCCGAGGGCTGGCCGTGCAATGTGACGGTTCGCGCCGAGCGCGGAGGCATATCGCGCGAGATCGAAGTCTCCATCACGCTGACCTCCGAAGAGGAGGATTTTCTGGCAGTGACGGCGGCCGAGATGCGCGACCTCTTCATCCCGTGGCTGGCTGAGAATCAGCCGGAGTTGGAAATCGATGTGACAACCGTGTGGGCGGGCACCATCGTCAAGCCGCATTGGCTGGTGGTCAGCCATTACCTGTTCTTCAGCGACGAGGGGGAGATGCACGTGTTCTGGCACGTGAGGATCGCGCCGCACGAGTGGGCACGGCTTGAACTTCGCCGTCGGTGCGAGGAGACGTTGCCG
>JBARRC010000733.1:0-2149 GCA_049644045.1 Phycisphaerae bacterium | reverse complement strand
AATGGCGGACTCAATGTGTACCTGTACGCAGACGCAAGCCCGTTGATCTTCGTCGATCCACACGGTTTGGACTTCTGGGGAAGTGTTGGCAGCGGGTTCATTTGGATCACTGGTGGTCGGCAGTCTTGGCTCGACCATCCAAGGACAGTGAAGAAGGTGAGGAAAACCTTGCACGTGCTCGCGTTTGTGTGTGCGGGAGTCGCGTCGCCGCTGCCTGCGGCAGCCAAGGTGCCCTTGCTGATCGGCGGAGGGACAGCCAATGTCTGGTGGTAACTTCGGGGGACACACCTCAGTGTCTTCCCATGCAAGCAGGTGATCCAGATGATGCTAAAACCCAACAGTGCAAACACCGCACGCGCAGTCGAGCCAAAGGATTGCCCGGGAGTCCCGTGTCCTGCTTGTGGAGCGCGCGAGTTGGTGCAGGCGTATGTTCCGACCAGTTTTCGTCTGGCGTACCGCAAGGGCGCGCGCTGCCTGGTATGTGGAGAGCGGTTTCCGGTAAGCGACAAGGTATTCGCAAACCTGCGCCAACCGGTGTTAGGTGAGCCCAATGAGATATATGCGGACAGGTACAGGTACATGCTCGCCTCGCATATGCGTCCTTTGCACATCGTCATATGCCTCGGTGGGCTCTTCGTGGGGCTCACGTTCGGTGGCGTGCTGGCGGCGCGGTTTGATGAGCCCATGCTGATGGCGGTCTTTTTTCCGATCACGTGCTTGGGCTGGTGGTTCGGCCGATGGCTGCAGCCGCCAGCGGAGCGCATACCTGGAAAGTGCCCGAAGTGTCGCTATGACCTGAGAGGTCTGACAGGCAGTAGGTGTCCAGAGTGTGGTACGAGTTTTCTTGCGGGTGACAACCAACGTCGCGAAGACCCGTGCTCGCCGCCCGATACTACGATCCCTTGATCGGCCGCTTCCTGCAACGCGATCCAATTGGCATCCGCGGTGGGTTAAATGTCTATGCATACGTTCGCAATGCCCCGACGATTCGCATCGACCCCGATGGCTTGCATGGCGAGGTCTGGGAACCGGACGCTCCGCCCGTTCCTCCATCCTACCGCCCCCCCGTACCACCGCGAAGGCCAAGACCGCCGAAGCCGGAGACACCGCAGCAAGAATTGAGGAGGATTAGGCGGCGCCTGGCTTTGACCGCTGCCGCGTACGCAGGGTGCGCAGCCTTGACATGGTGGTTTCCGCCTGCGGCCGTCACGTTTGGGGCAGGTGCCGCTGGCGCAGCGGCCGGTGCTGTTTGGTATTAGAAGCTGTAAACGGAGATATATCACGTGGTCTCGTAGCCTAGCATCTCCGCGCCAGAGACTGCGTGTGTACGTCCTGCGAACGGTGAATTGAAGGACCAACGCACTATGCCCTCAATCTTCCCAGGTCCGCCGACCCGTCCTACCGGTGGGATGTTAACACTGGCCTACAGAGGTCCAGGAAAGAGCACTATGAAAACGCAACGGTCGCACTTCTCGATCGTGAGAGTCTTGACCTATTTTAGGGCGATGCATCGAGGGAATCCACATCACTATCTGACGGGGCGATGCCCCAAAGGAATGCCCAGAGGGCAGTGGGAGAGTGTATCGATGCCGAAATGGCCGATATGGGTCTGCCTGCTGGGATTGTGGTTTGCCTGCGCGGTCTTCATTCTGGTGGTACTCGATATCGCGAGAACAGGATTGAAACCCCGGAGCCCTGCCCTGCTCAGCATGATTTGTGTGAGCGTTTTGTTCTCCGTGTCGATGGGTGTGTTGTGCGCTATTCCGCGCTTTCGTGAACGGCGTTTTGAACGGACTGTTCGTGCTCATCAATACGAGGTGTGCTGGAATTGCGGGTACAGTCTCCACGGCCTCCCTGATGTGCACAATTGCCCGGAATGCGGAACGGAGTACGAGAAAGACACCCTGCGCAACGATTGGATCTCGTGGTTTGCGCGTTAGCAGGGATGCCCCATTCTTGCGCAGGAAGGGTGGGGAACAGAGTGCCAGGGGGAGAAAAGGGGTCAGGAGCGAATGGCACTGCCGTGGCTCTTGGGGACTCCGCAAGGGTTTTCGTGGTTTCTCTGGGCGCGTTAAGGGATTGCCCCGTGCACCCAACGAACCCCATAAACCCCGTAACAGGCCGAAAAACCGCGGCAGTGCCATTCGGG
>JBARRC010000732.1:0-2772 GCA_049644045.1 Phycisphaerae bacterium | reverse complement strand
TCCTGCTGGGACTGGAGTTCGCGGTCAACTTTGTCCTTGATTTGTACAGACCGCGCATACCCGGCGAAGTGCCCAGACCGTCGTTCGATAGTCGGCTGTTGGGCATGATCGGTGAGCCGGGCGGGTTCACCAAGTCGATTGCGGACGCGGTGAATTACCAGTTCGGTTTCCAGGTAAGCTCCACCTGGTTTTACCAGCTTCTGCAGCGCTGGCTGTTTCCCATCATGGTGGTTGCGTTCGCGGCCGTGCTTGCCCTGACCAGCGTGGTGATCGTGGACGCGGACGAACAGGTTGTGATTGAGCGGTTCGGTCGGCTCGTGAATGAGCCGACCAGAGTGCTCCGGCCGGGCATCCACTTCAAGTGGCCCTATCCGATCGACGTGGTCTACCGCGCGCCGGTGAAACGCCTCAGCGAGCTGGTGATCGGTGAGGCCACCGAGGAAGACGATGAGGATCTGCGCAAGGCGATCGTCTGGACAGAGAAGCATGAGTACGTACCGGAGCTGATGCTGCTGGTCGCATCGCCGCAACTGGACAGGCTATCCACCCAGACGGGACCGACGGTGGACGCGGGAGACGGCACGAAAGGGACGGAGAGCGTGGCCGTCAGTCTGCTGATGGTGTCCGTACCCATCGAGTATCGGATCAAGGACATCAGCAAGTATTTGTATACCTATGACGCCCCCGAGAAGCTCATGGAGGCCGTCGCCTATCAGTACCTATCCGACTACGCCGCGAGCGTGGACATCGATACGCTTATAAGCCCGGGGCGGGAGGCCTTCAATCAGCATCTAGGGCGACTGATCCAAGATCGTCTTGACGAGGTGGACGTTGGAATCGAGATCGTGTTCGTGGGGGTTCGCGGGGCGCACCCGCCTGAGAAAGCGAATGTCGCCGCGGTGTTTCAGAGTGTCGTCTCGGCCCAGACCAATATGGCTGCGACGATCCACGCGGCAGAGGGAGTGATGGGGAAGATTCTAACCTTGGTGGCTGGGACCGTCTCTCGCGCGACGGCCCTGGATGAAGCGATCCGCACGCGGGATGAACTTCCGGCGGACTCACCGCAGTTGGCAGAGGCGAAGCAGCGGGTCGAGGACCTGCTCATGGGTAATCCCGCCAAGGGCATAGCCCCGGTAAGTGGTAATGCAGCGGCACAGATTGCCGGCGCACGGGCGATCGCGAGCCGAATGGTCAGTGGAGCTATGGCGAAAGCTCACGTGTTTGGGACGCAGGTAGCCGCGTATCGGGCCGCGCCCGCCTTGTACAAGCAGCGGAAGATCCTCGCAATCTACGAAGAAGGACTTGAGAACACACGCAAGTACCTCCTTATCGGTGATCCGTCAGATGTGCTTGTCGAATTCGAGACGGCCAAGGAGGCGGGGCTGGATCAGGTCCTTTCCGAAGGCGTCGAGAAGGAACGCAAGAAACGCAGTCCGTAGCATGGCTAGGAGTGTTGGCTGATGAAGAATCTTGGCACGATCGTGGCCGCGGTGTTCCTCGGCATCGTGCTCATGTTGTACATGTGCACGTTCCAGGTGAGATTCACCGAGGTGGCGATCAAGAAGACGTGGGGCGAGCCGGATAAGGATGCGATCACGGAACCGGGGCTGAAGTTGAAATGGCCCAGCCCGGTCCAAAGCGTGGTGGTCTACGACAAGCGCGTGCGCATTCTGGAAGACCGGACGGAGGAAACCCGAACGATCGACGGCAAGAACCTGCTGCTCACGACATTTACACTATGGAGGATCACGGACCCGGTCACGTTTCACACGAATTTTCCGGCGGGCGTCGAAGACGGCGAGAAAAAGCTGCGGACCACGATCATCACCAACAAGCACGCGGTGACCGGTAGACATGAATTCAGTGACTTCGTCTCGACCGATCCAGCCAAGCGCAAGATTCGGGAAATCGAGGATGAGATGAAGGCGGCCGTGGCCAGGGACACCGTGGAGGAATTCGGGGTCGAGGTGGTCGACTTTGGGATCAAAAAGTTGGGGCTGCCGGAGTCCGTCACCACGGCGATTTTCGAGAGCATGAAATCCCATGAGGAGGCCAAAGCCGAGCGGTACAAGGCCGAAGGGGAGGCCTCGGCCGCCAAGATCCTCGCCGACGCCCGGGCGATGGAAGAGCGAATCATGGCGGAGGTTGATCAGAAAGTCGCCGCGATCCAGACCGAAGCGGAACGGATCGTCAGCGAGTATTACAAAGAGTTCGATGAGTATCCCGCCCTACGCATCTTCCTGGACAAGCTTCGCACGGTGCGCGAGGCGCTTCGTACCCGCACGACGCTGATTCTGACGGGTGGAGAGTCTCCGTGGGATGTCTTCGACGAGGAAACACGTGCTGCCGCTGTACCCTTTACAGAGCTTCCGCCCGATCGCGTGGAAACGACGCCCGCGGGAAAGGTGGACTAATCGGCCATGGAAGAAAACCACGACCAGCACGCCCATCGCAATATCGAGGCGACCGAAGCACCCCTCGATGCCGCGCACCAGTCGTTGGCTGACGCGCTGCGGGCAAGCTTCAGCGTGCTGAAGGGCATTATGATGGTTCTCGTCGTGCTATACCTCTTCTCCAATGTCCGGAGCGTCGGCACCCACGAGCAGGCGCTGGTGCTTCGCCTTGGCCGACTGCTGCCGGGCGTGCATGAACCGGGATTGATGTGGGCGTTCCCGTTCCCGATCGACGAGATCATCCCCTTGCCAACCAAGAAGAGCAACGATCTGTTGATCGACAGCCATACGTTCCATCGAAGTAACCAGGAAATCGGCA
>JBARRC010000731.1:0-23452 GCA_049644045.1 Phycisphaerae bacterium | reverse complement strand
CCCCATGACGGAGCAGTGGATCTTCTGATCCGGCAGACCCCCGAGAAACTCTACGATGTCCTTGTTTTGAATCTTCAGCGCCGCAATCGGCGTGTGTCGCCCTTGCTCAATCAGGGTACACAGCGCCTCGGAGGCGGCGATGGCCGATGTGCAGCCAAAGGTGAGGTACCTGGCCTCGACGATCACATCCTTCGTGGGGTCCGTGCCGTGCCGCTCGGTGCGAAAGGTGAACCGCAGCGCATCGCCACAGGCGATCGAGCCGTGCTCTCCGAGCCCGTCCGGGTTTTCGATCTCCCCGAGGTGCGTTCCCGGCTTGCCTTGGACCGCGTCCATGAAGAGCTGCTTGGTCTTCTCACTGTACTCCCACGCCATAGCCATACTCCCATTCAGTTTCCACCCGGCCGGCTACGCCGACGAAATCACCTGCCCTGGCCAGCCAGATCAGGAGAACCATGATCCCGCCAACCGACAGCAGCACCACGGCACCGGTACGTACCCAACGAATCCAACTTGTCATGGCTTGATCTCCCGTGATGCTATTCTGATTGCACAGTGACTTCCGCCGTCGCCACGACCGTGGGAGTCTTGTCCGCATCGTCGAAGTAGCCCACGAAGCGCTCCGCCAACGCGATATCTTCCCCGCGCATATCCTCAACAAACGAAAATGCTACGCTCTGGTAAAGGAGTTGCACAGTGACAGCAAACGGGCCTTGACGATCTGCGATGTCCACGGCGTATGCAATAGTGTCCGAGCCGCCGACGAAGTTGGTGTCCTCGAAGGCCTGGCCTAGCGTGGCGAAATCATCGCCGGCGGTTGCCTTGTCAAACCCGCTGGGGAGCAGGCGGTTATCCTTGGCATACGTAGCGGCGCGCAACAGCGTGTAGGTAATCTCTCCATCGCTGTTCTGCATTACCGATTCATAAATCTGAACCTGATCGTCGGTGGTGATCACCTCGTAATGTGGCTCAAACGTCGAGAGATCATCGTCAGCGTTGTTTCCGGCAATGCTGCCATTGGCTTGAGGTGCGCCGGATTCGAAGAACACCGCTCCATCTCCGTCGGCCACGGTCAGGTGGATCCATGCCCGGCGGGCCGGGAAGCCGGTGGGGAACTTGTGACCGGCCTTGTTTTCGACCATCAGGTCCACCGTAAGCGCATCGCCGGCGACTTCGGCATTGACTATGGCGAGACCGGCGGCGTCGTTTTGCAGTTGGTCCAGCACGCGACCCGCCACAGTGTCAAACCCGGCGGAGTTGGCGGCTACGTTCAGTTCGGCGCGGTGGTTGTCCAGGATGCTAAGCATTAACGTGTTGCCGCCGACAAAGTGATGCTTGGCAAACGGGCTTCGCGCTTCAAGCCCGGAAGGGGACACGGAGATGACTGCCGCACCCTGAGCTTCGGGCATATGGCAGCTCTGGCAGGTCCGGTCCTCACCTGCGCCATCGCCGAAGTCGCTGTGCTGCCATTCGAGGAATGCGGTCTGCTCAGGAAACTCGCCGAGCACGGTACCCTCGGCGTCGACGTACGGAGTGAAGAGCGTGTGGCACGTAGCACACAGTGCCGCCTCGGTCACGTGTTCACCGTAAACCGGCGTGAAACCTGTGGTGAGCTGCATGGTCTCCTGGTCCGGATCGGTGAACGGGCCGTAGTTGACGCGATCGGGCGATTCCGTGGTGGTGTCAATACTGTACTTACCGGAGAAGCTCGTTTGCTCACCCAGTCCCACGTCCTCGATCTGATGGCAGAACGCGCACGATATCCCGTCGATCGCCTCGGCGTACAGTGCATTGTCCGAATCGAGGAGGCCCTCATCCAACATCGCCGTGGACGAGCCGTCAGCCGTGGCCTGCGTGTGGGCCATCGGCATGTGGCACGTCGCGCAGGTGTCTTCGATGACCGCAGCCAGGTCGGGATTCCGCTCCGTCTCCGTGCTGACCTTGGCCAGGAAGTAAGGATCGCGCGCGGCGTTGGCCATCATCGTGGGTTGCCAGGCCGTGCCGATGGACACGTCGTTATCCGCTTCGTCAAAGAGCGCGTTGTGGCACGGCGTACACCCGCTGGAGAGAGCAAACAACGTCGGGACATCTGTGCTGCCGTTGCCGTTCCCATTGTCATCACCGTCTGACGTGCCTCCGCTGTCACCCACGGGCACGCATCCCGATCCCCAGCACAACAGCAAACCCAAAACAAGTACGTATGTCGTTTTCGATGACATGTCGATTCTCCATCTTGTTCCAGAGAAGTCTCCAGTTCCTGGTCCGTAGAAGGGCTGACTTCGGTTAGGTGTGGGCTCCTTGCATAGTGGCTTTAACCCTCTGTTCGTGCGACATGACAGCCAGGCGCTCCACTTCCTTCACGTCCAGTTCAAGGCCTCTGGCGACGCGGGTGCCGTACTCAGGGTCGGCCTTGTGGAAGATCGCGGCCTGGCGCATCTGGATGCGCTTCTGTGCGTTGCCCAGATGGGCCACAATGTTACTGATCAAATGATCCCGATCCTCGTCGGTCATCACGTTGCGATACAGATCCCCGGCTTGGACGAAATCGTCGTTGGGGTGGCTATAGGCGTGTCGAGCGGCTATCCCGGTAACTTCAAAGGGCGGCTCCCCCACCTGCGGGTCGGGCTCGGGGCCACCGAAGCTGTTCGGGTAGTAGTTCGGACCGCCCTCGCCATTCGCATCGAAACGCATGTATCCGTCGCGTTGGTAGTGGCTCATCGGAGCGGCTTTCGGGGCGTTTACAGGCAGCAGCTGGTAGTTGGGCCCCAGGCGGTAGAGGTGAGCATCGTGATAAGAGTGGATGCGTGCCTGAAGCATCTTGTCCGGCGACGCCGCGATACCCGGTACGAAGTTGCCCGGCGAGAAGGCAGCCTGTTCCACCTCGGCGAAGTAGTTTTTCGGGTTTCGATCGAGAACCATGCGCCCGATCTGGATCAGTGGAAAGTCGCTGTGGGGCCAGACCTTGGTGATGTCAAACGGGTCGAAGCGATAGGTCTTGGCCTGCTCGGGTGTCATCACCTGTACGCAGACTCTCCAGGCCGGATACTCGCCGTGCTTGATCGAGTCGAATAGATCATGCGTGGCGTGGTCGGGATTCTCACCCGCCAGGCGTGTGGCCTCTTCGCGGGTCAGGTTCTGAATGCCCTGCTCGGCCTTGAAGTGGTACTGCACCCAGAAGTGCTCGCCCTTTGCGTTGTACCACTTGAAGGTATGACTGCTGTAGCCATTCATGTGACGGTATGTCTTGGGAGTGCCCCGATCTGAGAAGAGAATGGTGACCTGGTGGATCGACTCGGGCGTGAGGGAGAGGAAATCCCAGAACATGTCCGCGTTCTTTGCGTTGGTCGCCGGGTTTCGCTTCTGGGTGTGAATGAAGTCGGGAAACTTCAGCGGATCGCGGATGAAAAAGACGGGTGTGTTGTTTCCCGTCATGTCGTAGTTCCCTTCCTCGGTGTAGAACTTCACCGCAAACCCGCGGGGATCCCGCTCGGAGTCGGCGGAGCCCTTCTCGCCACCAACGGTCGAGAAGCGCACGAAGACTTCAGTGCGCTTGCCGATCTCGGAAAGGAAGTTAGCCCTGGTGTACTGCGTTACGTCATCCGTGACCTCGAAGTAGCCATACGCCCCTACCCCCTTGGCGTGGACGACACGCTCGGGAATGCGTTCGCGATTGAAGTGGGCCAGCTTCTCCATCAGGTGAACGTCCTGCATGAGGGCGGGCCCGGGGGCGCCTGCGGTCATGGTGTTTTGGTCGTCGGCGACCGGTTGCCCGGAGGCAGTGGTGAGTTTTTTTCTGTCCTCGGCCATTTGAAATCTCCTTTGACTATTGTCGTTGTCGATAACATGGCGATGTTCCATCCTGTTGCGAAGAAGTCTACCTCAGACCAGCTCTTCCATCAATTGACAGACGTCAACGTTCGTGATGTCCCGTTCCACGAGCGGCCCCGCGCTTAACTGCGGCATGCCTTCCTCGTGCGCAGGCTCACTGCCACGGTAGAACACGCCCATGGGAAGGCGCTCGTCGTCGCGAAAGACCCGCGCCAAGGCTCTCGCTCGATCGGTCGCATCGTGATCTTCGTCTTCGATCTTGCAGATGCGCTGCTGGTACCACTTGTAGCTCTTGGCGGGGTTGAACGACACGCACACCTGCCGGACATCAATGAAGGAGAAGCCCCGGTGGCGAACCCCCTCAGCGATCAAGCCACTGAGGTGTTCGGCGTCGCCTGAGAACCCACGGGCCACGAAGTTCGCCCCGGCCGAGATGGCCAAGGCCAATGGCTCGAACGGCCGCTCCAGGGCACCGTGCGGCGTCGTGCTCGATGCGAAGCCCCTGTCACCCGTCGGCGACACCTGGCCGGTGGTCAAGCCGTAGACGCCGTTGTTGTGAACGATGTACGTTAGGTCCACGTTCCGCCGGCAGGCGTGAATGAAGTGGCCCATCCCCTCACTGTAGCCATCGCCGTCTCCACCCTCGGCAATGACCACCAACTTGTGGTTGGCCAGCTTCAACCCAGCGGCGACCGGAAGCGCACGACCGTGCAGACCGTGGAAGCCATAGACGTTGACCCAGTGTGGAATCTTCCCCGAGCAGCCGATCCCCGACGACATCGCCACCTCGTGCGGTTGCAGATCCAGCGACAGCAGGGCCTTCTTGATCGCGTTTTGTATGCCGAAGTTGCCACATCCGGGACACCACGTCGGCCTGGCGTTCGTATTGAACCTGGTAGCGTCTTCCATACTGTTCCTTCCGCCGAAAACACACCGCGTGGGCGCTTCGTTGTCGTCTACAGTCTCCGTCGAATCTCCTCGGCCAGCTCATCCACAAGCCACTGTCGGCCAGTGTACTTGAGAAGCGCGTCCTCGATCTCGATGCCCGTCTTCTCCCGGATGACGTCCGCCAACTGAGCCGTCGCGTTGTTCTCAACGATGATGACGCGGTTGGCCTGGGAGAGAACCCTGGTCACTTGCTCGGCGGGGAACGGACTCAGGAAAATCACCTGGAGAAAGCTGACACTCGTCCCGCTCGCCGCCAACAGATCCATTGCCCCACGAATCGCCGATGTCGTGGATCCCCAGCCGACGATCAGCAAGTCGGCTTCGCTGTCACCATGCAGCTTCCACCCGCACTCCGAGACATCAAGCGAGTCGGTCTTGCGCAGTCGCTTCTCCATCATCCTTGACCGGACCGACTCGTCTTCACAGATGTGTCCCTCTTCGTCATGCTCGTCACTCGTCGCGCAGAAGGTGCCGCCAGGCGTACCCGGGGCCACCCTCGGAGATATGCCTGACTCCGTGAAAGCGTATCGCTTGTACTCCCCCGTCGAAGCCAGAGTCGCTTCGTCCAAGCGTGCGCCCCGATCGACGACCATACCCGATGTGTCGAACGGCTCCAGCGTCCAGGTCGACTCAGACAGGTGCTTGTCCATGAGCAGGATGACGGGGGTCTGATACTTCTCGGCCAGGTTGAACGCCTCGAACGTGAGCCGGAAGCTCTCCTCCGGATCGCCCGGGGCGATGACGATGCGGGGAAACTCGCCTTGTGAGGCCGACAGAACGAACTTCAGATCACTCTGTTCGGTACGCGTGGGCAGGCCGGTCGAAGGCCCCGGACGCTGGGATTCCACGATGACCAGGGGTGTTTCGGTCATCCCGGCCAACCCGACAAACTCGCACATCAGGCAAAAGCCGCCACCGGAGGTCGCCGTCATGGCGCGGGTTCCGGCAAAGGAGGCGCCGAGGGCCATGCCGGCCGCGGAAATCTCGTCTTCGGCATGCTTGACCACGAGGCCGTACTCACGCTCGCGGGCGGCCAAGTAGCTCAGGATCGAGGAGGAAGGGGTCATTGGATAACCGGCGTAGAACTTGACCCCCGCCTTGATCGCCCCCATGGCCAGAGCCTCGTTCCCCGTAAGCAGCATCCGTTTCGGCGCGTCTTCCCTTTGCAGGGTGACATCAAAGCGATCCGAGAAGCCCTCGGACGCAGCATTGTACGCCCGCCGGGTGGCATGGAGATTCTGCTTGAGAACGTCAGGGCCGTGCCGTGCGAAGGTGTCCTCAAGCGTCGACGCAATCGCATCGAAGTCAAAGCGCAGTAGCCCCATCGTAGCCCCGATGCCCATGGTGTTGAGCAGGCGCTGTCCCCCTCCGACCTCCTTGATAATGGACTGGAAGGGCACACCGACGAAAAGGACCCCCTGCTCCTCCAGCTCCCTCCTGTCGACCTTGCTCTTGTCTGCATCGTAGACAACGGCACCACCCGAGCGGATCTCGTCGTTGTGCAGCTCAATGCTCAGGTCGTCAAGCGCCAACAGGATGTCCAGGATACGAGTGTGACCGAACACTCGCTTCCGGGATACCATCACCTGGTAGCTATTATGATCACCCCGAATGACCGAGGGATACTCCACATTGCCATAGACGTGCAGCCCGGCACGCGAGCATAGCCGGGCGAAGATCATCCCGGCTGTTTTGACTCCGAAGCCGGCCGGCCCCCCGACCATGAAGCTCAGCTCATTCGTTGTTACGGCTGCCTCCTCGCTCGGGCAATGCCCGCTTCGCTTGCAAAGATCACACACCTACGCACATTCACTACTTCCTGAACGCCCCGAGGATCTCTTCGTTTGAAGGCATCCCCCGGCGAGCAAAGACGATCGTACCTTCCTTGTCAATACCGTACACCGTCCGCTTCGTCGCCAACATCCCCCTGCACCCGTACGCAGATACGACCTCTCTGTCTCGATCCGCGAGCAGGCGGAAAAGGAAGCTGTGCCGATCCACGAATCTGCGATGCGACGCCGGATCTTGCGGATTGATGCCCAGGACAACAACATCGTTGTTGGTGAACACGTCGAACTCATCGCGGATGCCGCACAGCTGCTTCGTGCAACCGGGCGTGTTGTCGCGAGGGTAGAACACCAGCACGACGTTCTTCCCTCGGAACTCATCCAAGGTGGTTACGCTCTGGCTCTGGTCCGGGAGAGAGAAGCTCGGCGCCTTCTCACCCACGTTCAGCATACGCGAGGAGCTGTTCCGTTTACGTTCCATTCTCTTACCTCCACCAGTTGCTGACTCAGTCATGATGTTGAATCTCGCCTTCGTTTGCGTCCTTCTCCTCGAACGCGAAATCCGTGATTCTCGCCTCACGTCCGGCTCCCTGTTCGACGAGGACCTCCAGACTCTGCTTCGTCAGGCCCGGTGCCACGTCAGGGATCAGCGCCACCCGGCGTTCGCCCAGGTTGCAGACTCCGACGATCACTTAATAGCTCTCCTCCGTGATGACCACCTTGCCCGCGAAGACCCTGTAGATGTAAGCGCTGTACGCGATCACGATGGGCATGCCGACCAGGGCAATGACCAGCATGACCGTCAAGGTGCGCGGGGTGGACGAAGCGTTGTAGATCGTCAGGCTGTTTTCCAAGGCTATGCTGGAGGGAGCTAATCGCGGAAAGAGGCTGACGGCCATCAGGCCGATCATCGAGGCTATCGTGACCGACGAAGCGAGGAACGCTCGCAGGAACTTGCCCGCCCGGTTGGCAACCGGGACGTAGACGATGGCCGCCAGCAGGAGTACCAGAAAGACCCAGAAGAGCGGACTGCTCAAAACACCATCAAACAAGAACGGTGCAACGAAGAAGGTGGAAACCGTTGCGACGAGATACAGCACCACAAAGGCCACCCAAACGCTGGTAGCCCAGCGGGCCATCCGGTGCTGCAGCTCTCCTTCGGTTTTGACCACCAGGAACGATGCCCCGTGCATGGTGAACATGGCCAGCGTCAAAACACCGATCAACAGTGCATACGGATTCAGCAGAGAGAGGAACGGCACGTTGGCCGTGCCATCGGCCTCGATCGGAATGCCGCGGAGAATGTTGCCTATCGCGACTCCGAACAGAATAGCGGGAATCAGGCTACCGAGTCCGAAGGCCCAATCCCACACCCGACGCCAACCAGGATTGTCCAACTGGCTGCGGAACTCCAGCGAAACGGCGCGGAAGATCAGGGCAAAGAGCAGCAACATGAATGCAAGGTAGAAGCTGCTGAACACAGTGGCGTAGACTGGCGGGAATGCCGCGAACAAGGCGCCTCCACCGGTCAGCAGCCAGACTTCGTTCCCGTCCCAGAACGGCCCGATCGCGCCGACGTGGACTCGTCGTTCGCGTTCGTCGCGGGCAAACAGGTGCAGCACCCCGACCCCGAGGTCGAATCCATCAAGAATGGCATAACCGGCCAGCAGGACCCAGATCAACAGGAACCATATAGTATTGAGGTCCATCAGTGCACCTCCTTTACGACCAGAGGTTGTCCCCCCTTGGCAAGGGGGGATTTAGGGGGGTCGGGCCCGCGCTTGACGAGTCTGGCCAGGGTGTAGACATACAACGCGCCAAGTACCAGATATACCAGGCCGAACATGATGATCGAGAAGAGCACCTCGCCGCCCGTCACGTTCGCGGAGTAGGCGTCCTGGGTCTTCAGCACTCGATAGACCACCCACGGCTGGCGGCCGACCTCCGCGACGATCCATCCGACCTCGCAGGCAACAAGCGGCAGCGGGATCGCCCATGGAAGCAGCTTCAGGTACCAGTGCGTGTCAAAGAGCTTCATACGCCAGAGCAGGAACACGCCCAACAGAGACAGGAGGATAAAGAGCGTGCCGAGCCCCACCATCGTGTGGAACGACACGAACGTCAAGACAAACGGAGGTGTCGGATGGCCTTCCTCGCGAAGATCCTCGATGCCCGGAACGTGCGCGTCCACATTGCCAAACGCCATCAGACTCAGCACGCCAGGGATACCGATCTTGAAGTCCAGCCGTGGGGGTTCCTCTGAGGGTATTCCGAACACGGTCAACGGAGCGCGCGTCCGGCCCCGCGTAAGCCCCTCCATGGCTGCGAACTTCTCCGGCTGTGTGCGGGCCACCTGTTTAGCGGACCAGTCCCCAGTCGGGAAGACCGCCAGCAGCGACACGACCAGGCCGAAGATGAGCGAGAGCTTGAGCGACTTCCGGGCCACCTCCACCGCGTTGTTCTTGATGACCAGGTACGCAGAAATGCCGGCCACGAGGAACGCCCCGGCGATCAGGCATGCGTCCAATGTGTGCAAGAACCGTGGCCAGGTCGAGGCGTTGAACATCGCATCTGCAAAGCTGGCCAGCTCCGCGCGGCCGTTGCGAATCTCAAAGCCGGCGGGCGTCTGTTGCCACGAGTTAGCCACGATGATCCAGAACGCCGACAATGTGGAACCAACCGCCACCATCAGAGCCGAGAACCAGTGCACGCCCTTCGAGACCCTCTTCCGCCCGAACAGGTAGAGCCCGAGGAACGTCGACTCGAGGAAGAACGCGAAGATAGCCTCCGCTGCCAGGGGAGCCCCGAAGATGTCGCCGACGAACTTGGAGTACTCCGCCCAGTTTGTGCCGAACTGGAATTCCATGACAATCCCAGTGGCTACGCCGACCGCGAAAGTCAGTCCCAGGATCTTCCCGAAGAACGTACCCGCGCGTACGTAGTCCTCGTCACCCCGTTTCCAGCCGCGCCACTCCATGATCACCAGCAGCCACGCCAGGCCGATCGATAGTGGGGGGAACAGGAAGTGAAACCCTATGGTGAGGGCAAACTGCAAACGAGATAGAACCAATGGGTCCAATTCCATGTCACAGTTTCCTATGCATCGTGTACACTCTCATCCTTACCCCAATCCCACATCGAGCGTCATCATGATGGCAAAGCCCACCATGGCACCCGCGGTGGCGAAATCGCTGAAGCCGTTCCGCTGGGACTCGGGGACGAGTTCCTCCACCACGACGAAGATCATCGCCCCGGCGGCGAAGGCCAAGCCGTAGGGCAGAAGCGACTCCATGGTCATCATCAACCACGCACCCAGCACACCGGCCACTGGTTCCACCACGCCGGAGGCCTGCCCGTACATGAACGCCTTGAAACGCCCAAGACCTTCTCGCCGAAGCGGCATGGCCACGGCCAGGCCCTCGGGGAAGTTCTGCAGACCGATACCGATGGCCAAAGCGATGCTGCCCAGCATCATCTCCCTTACCATAGCTGCGTCCGTTGCCTGGGCCACTGCCCCAAAAGCCACTCCAACGGCCAGCCCTTCGGGGATGTTGTGCAGGGTCACCGCCGAAACCAGCAGGATGCTCCGATGCCAGGAGGTCTTGACGCCCTCCGCCTCGGACATGTCAAGTCCGAGATGAAGGTGCGGCAGGATCTTGTCAATGATGTACAGAAAGAAGCCGCCGGCCAGGAAGCCCACGGTGGCCGGTTTCCAGTCGCCGCCCGACATCTCGATGGCCGGGGCCAGCAGCGACCAGAAGCTGGCGGCAATCATGACCCCAGCCGCCAGGCCAAGCATCCCGTCCATCATCTTCTGGTTCACGCGCTTGGCGAACAGCACCGGCGCCGCACCGGCTGCGGTGACAAACCACGTGAACAGCGTGGCGATCAGCGCCTGCGTGACAGGATGGTACTGCTGGAAGAACTCAACAAGCCAGTTGCCCATGGCACACCGTTGGAAGCTGACTTAGAGCGTGTGAAAAGCCTTTTCCGAGCCGCGCCCGTAAGGAAGCGGTCCGGTCTGATCCGCAGAAAACCGCTCCCTCACGGTCGCGGCTCGGTTCATTCTAGTGCCTTCTCACACACGCTCTTAGAGGATGGCGGCCCACGCGGCCGCGCTACTCCTTCAGCGAGAAACTGTCCTTACCCAGACCGCAGACGGGGCAGACCCAGTCCTCGGGAATATCCTCGAAAGCCGTTCCAGGCTCGATCCCGTTCTCGGGGTCGCCCTTCTCGGGGTCATAGACATATCCACAAGCGTCGCATTCATACTTCTTCATGTTCTCGTCTCCATATCGTGGCACACTCGATTGTGAAGCGATTCAGTCGCCCCACACCGTCCCTGGTACTGGGCCACACATTGATGTAAACTCCGCAACTTCATACCTGATGCGATACGACGATCCTGACGCCAATCAGTATTAGTATGCAACCTCCAACCAGATCAGCGACACGTCCCCAACGGTGCAGGACGCGGCCAGAGAAGGTTATGCCCACTGCGCTGAACAGGGCCGCCACGAGGCCAATGACAACACATGGCAGCCAGATCGATATTTGCAGGAACGCCATGCTCAGGCCCACTGCCAGCGCGTCAATGCTCGTTGCGAGCGACAGGGCCACGAGCATCCAACCTCTACTTGGGTCACCCTTAGCTGCTCTTCGAGAGCCCGAACGGGCATCAAGCAGCATCTTGCCGCCGATGATGCTGAGCAAGGCAAATGCTAACCAGTGGCCGTAAGCGACGACTTGCATCGAGATAGTCGATCCAAGCAGCCAACCGAGGATCGGCATCATGAACTGGAAGAGCCCAAAGTGGAACGCGATCCTAAACACGTGTCGAGGCGTCACGCCGTCGATCGTCAGCCCTGCGGCAATCGAGACGGCAAACGCATCCATCGCCAGTCCGACCGCAATTCCAACCAGATTCAACCAACTCACATTCAGACATCCCATGCAACCGTGCCAAACTGCAACTGCCTGTTGACCACGACCGCCCACCCATCGCTACGGATCAACGCAAAGCTTCTCACCCGCCTTACGGTCGGAGGCCATCTCCTTCGCCTTCTCGGCCAGTAATCTCCCAGCCGCACGGCACTCATCCAGCACTTCCACGGTTGGTCGATACTGCGCCCTGATCGGCTCGCGCAAAACCTCCCACTTCATCGCCTTCATGTCTTCATCCACCGCTTCCGGGCCACCCTTGGTCCAGCCGTACGACCCGAAGGCGAACCCGGCCTTGTTGGCCGGCTTTAGTCCCTTCAAATAGGTCAGCACTGCGCCCACCATCGGAAGCACGCCCTGGTTGAGTGTCGAGGAGCCAAACGCCACACAGGCTGCGTCAAGTACCTCGGTGGCGATCTTGGTCAGGTTCGAAGTTCGGATGTTGATCAGTTCCGCCGCTACACCGGCTTCGGACGCCGCCTCATGAATCGCCCGAGCCATCTGTCCGGTGCTGTCCCACATCGTGTCGTAGATGACCAACACCTTCGGCTTGGGTCGACAACGCGCCCAGTTCCCGTAGGCCTCGACAATCTCCGCTATGTGGCTGCGCCAGATCACGCCGTGACTGGGAGCGATCATCTCGATATCGAGCTTCGCCGCCTTCTCCAGCACCTTGGCCACTTGCCTGCCGAAGGGCATGACGATGTTAGCATAGTAGGTTTTTGCCTCCTCCATGACCGTGCACAGCGGCACCTCATCGTCGAAGCGCTGGGAGCTGGCATAGTGCTGGCCAAAGGCATCCATCGAGAAGAGCAGTCTCTCCTCGGGAACGTACGTGAACATCGACTCCGGCCAGTGGACCATCGGAGTCTCGATGAACTGGAGCGTCCGTTTGCCAAGGGTGAGCGTATCGCCGGTCGCGAAGATTCGCGTCTTCCATCCAGATGAATCATGATATCGGCCCAGGGTCGCCTCACACTTCTTGTTGCACACGAGCGTGGCGTTGGGCAGGACTTTCAACACTTGTGCCAGACCTCCGGCGTGATCGGGCTCGGCATGGTTGCAGACCACGTAGTCAACGCTCGTCAGATCTGTCAGCGCTGCGATGTTCCCAAGGAGCCGATCCGCAAACGGCGCCTTAACCGTATCGATCAGGGCGGTCTTCTCGTCGCGGATAAGATAGGCGTTGTACGTAGCGCCGCGGTCCGTGTTGTAGCCGTGGAAGTCACGAACGGTCCAATCCACACACCCAACCCAGTCGATGTTCTCGCACAATGTCGTATTCATGGATTCCCTCTAAAAAGGTCGCTGCGCTTTTCCTCTTCTGGAACAAACTGATCCTTGGAAGCTCCGCACCACGGGCAGCGCCAATCACCCGGCAAGTCCTCGAAAGGCGTACCCGCCGGAACGCCTTTTCCCGGGTCACCCTTAAGTGGGTGATAACCGTAGGAGCAAACTGTGCAGGCGTACCGTGTCATGTCCTGCGCCATGGACCTTGCCTCTGGGGCGCCACGACCATCACCGTCACATCCGAATGCCCGCTCATCTGTTCAAGGAGCACCAGAGGCTTCCGTGTCGCCCCGCACGTCTACCGCAAACCCAAGCTCGGTCACCGCGGCAGCAAGCTGTTGTCGATCAAGATCCACACCTGCTACGACAGCACGACGTTTTTGGAGATCGACTTCCACCGATTCCACGCCAACACACGAGGCAAGGGCGTGCCTTGCGCTCTCAGCGCAGTGGCTGCACGTCATACCCGAAACCAAAAGTTCCACACGCTGATCCGCAGAGGAAACGCCGGCGTCACTGTACCCTTCGTCAGCATGCTCCACAGTGCTCTTGTGCCAACCGGTTGCCAAGTAAGACAAAGCCAGCACGGCCAGGAGCACGATCGCCCCGGCGTCATAAAACCAGCCGCTTTCTGCAACCCCGTGTATGTGGCTGCCGAGTGTTGGCAGCACCGCTTCCGCAGTCGGGACCAGCCAATCGAGCAGCAGTCCGCACGCGACTGCACTTGCGGCCACGGTGACGAGATACAGAATCGCCGTTCGTTGCCCGAGTACCTTCCAGATGGTTGTAAACGTAGCGGCGTTGGTCGCAGGTCCGGCAATCAGGAACGCCAGCGCCGCGCCGGGTGATGCACCCATGTGCATGAAGCCGACCGCAATTGGTACTGAGGCGGTGGCGCAGACATAAATGGGTACCCCGGCCGCCATAAGGAGCAGAATCGACAGCAGTCCACCACCGATGTATGCGTTTAGAGAATCCTGCGGCACCAGTGCCGCCATCGCCCCGGCGACGACAATCCCCAACAGAAGCGCCAGGCCAATGTCTCTCGGGAGAGTCACGAACCCATAGCGCAGTATGCGCAGGTATGTGCTTTCGCCATGGTGTTCCGTGCAACAGGAATCAGTGCAAGTCTGAGGCTCGGATTCGACGGTCTCGTTCGTCTTGCCCGAGTTGTCGAAGAGTTGGACCAACCCACCGCCAATGAAACCCGTGACCAGGGCTGCCACCGGCCGGAATACCGCAAACACGGGCCCGAGCAGCGCGTAGGTTACCGCAATGCTGTCCACCCCAGTCTGCGGTGTGGAGAGAAGGAACGAAGTCGTGGCCGCACGGCTCGCACCGTGCCGGTAAATCGAGGCGGACACCGGGATCACTCCGCACGAGCACAGCGGCAGTGGTACGCCAAACAGCGACGCCTTCAACACAGGCCCCAACCCACGCCCGCCAAGATGACGTTCCACCCACGCAGGAGAAACACACACCGAAAGCACGCCGGCCACCAGGAAGCCCAGCAGCAAGTACGGGGCCATCTGCCCGAATACCATCCAACCCTCGGTAATGATCTTGACAACGATGTCGTACATCTTTCTTCAGACTCAATGATCGCCTCGACTTAGCCCAAATACCCCACCTGAAGTCGGCTCGTCCGCTGTCTTCGGTGCGGCCTCCGGGGTGTCCAGGATCTTCAGAAGTGCCGCTTCGTCGGTCACAGGCAGCTTGCAGTTGTGATTCCTGCACACGTACACCGTCGTCTCCCCCGACATCGTTTGTTTATACCGAAGTAGTGGGATGCGCTCCTCGACCAGGGCCGCACCTGGGGCGCCCGGTTCCACGAGGGCCAGGACCTTGTTCGGAATGAACCGATGGTGGATGACGTCAAGGAAGCGTCGGGTATCGGCACTGCCCGGTTTGCCGGCGATGGCAATCTCTCGGGTTGGATAGAGGAAGAAGTCAGCCGCCCCCAACAGATTGAGGTTTCCCCTCGGATGGGCGAGCATCATCCCTCCGGCGGACGCAAGGACTGCTTCCGCCTTCTGACCGTACCCGGCGTCGCCAAGAAGCTCCGACAGTCTAAGCAGCACTAATGTTGCCGTGGAGTTGCCCGAGGGCACGGCGCCGTCATAAAGCGGTTTTGTCCGCGCCAGCAGGTTCTTGTGGGATGCGGATGTATAGAAGAAGCCGCCGTTCTCATCGTCCCAGAAATCTGTCACCATCCTGCCGGCAAGTAAGTCCGCGGTTTCGAGCCATGGCAGATCGAATGTCGCCTCGTACAGATCGACCAATGCGTTAGCTATTTCGGCATAGTCGTCGAGGTAGGCGGGCAGCTTGCTAACACCCTCGTCTCTCCCGTCGCCTTTACCACGGTACGTGCGCAGCAAAGCGTCATCACGCACCATCTCAGTCAACACGAAGTTCGCTGCCCTCTCCGCTGCTTTCAGAAATCGTTCTTCGCCCAGGACCTGATAGCCGCGGGCCAAAGCCGATATCATCATGCCGTTCCAGGCTGCAATGACTTTGTCGTCCTTGCCCGGACGGACACGCGCCGCACGTGCTTCGCGCAGCTTGCGCCTTAGCAGCGTCATGCGCTCCTCCAGCTCCTTCGACGAGAGCCCCCTCTCTCGCGCAAACTCGGAAGGCTCCCGCGGAACGTGGAGAATGCTGTGGCCCTCAAAGTTGCCCACCTCGGTGACACAGTAGTATTTGCAGAAGAATGTCCCCGCCTCGCTGCCGAGAACAGTCTTGATCTCGTCTGGCGTCCAGACGTAGAACTTGCCCTCTTCTCCCTCGCTGTCGGCATCCTCGGAGGAATGAAAACCGCCGCGCGGGTCGGTCATATCTCGAAGCACGTAGTCGAGGATCTCGGTGGCGACTCGACGATAGAGGTCCTTGCCAGTCACCTGCCAGGCTTCCAGGTAAACCCGGGCGAGAAGGGCATTGTCGTAGAGCATCTTCTCGAAGTGAGGTACCAGCCAGTGACGATCGGTTGAATAGCGATGGAATCCACCGCCGAGCTGGTCATACATACCGCCGTACGCCATCCGATCGAGCGTCGTCGTGGCGATCTCCAACAGTTTCTCGTCGCCCGTGTGCGCGTGCTGCCGCAGCAAGACGCCGATGGCCCCGCTGGGCGGAAACTTTGGTGCCTGGCCAAACCCACCCCACTGCGAGTCGAAGGCCCGCTCCAGTTCTTGCGCCGCCCGCGCCAGAATGGCCGCGCCGACCGTCCCTGGCGATACTGCGTCGCGTCCAACAGTATCCCTGATCGCGCGGGTCAGTTCCTCGGCGCTGCGCTGAACACCCTCAGAGTTCTCACGCCAGGTCTGAGCGATGTGCCCCAAGAGCTTCCCGAATCCAGGCCGGCCGTAACGGTCATCGGGTGGGAAGTAGGTTCCGCCATGGAATGGCTTCAGGTCAGGTGTGAGGAACACATTGAGCGGCCACCCTCCGCTGCCCGTCATCAGTTGCACGGCCGTCATGTAGATCTCATCCAGATCAGGCCGTTCCTCACGATCGACCTTGATGGATATGAAGTTGGTGTTCAGGACCTCTGCGACGGCGGGATCTTCGAACGACTCCCGCTCCATGACGTGGCACCAATGACAGGCGGAGTACCCGATCGACAGGAAGATGGGTTTGTTCTCTTTCCTCGCGCGACTCAGGGCGCCCTCACCCCACGGATACCAGTTAACCGGATTATGGGCGTGCTGCAACAAGTACGGGCTGCTCTCCCCTGCGAGCCGGTTCGTGTAAGCCGGTGGTGCCTGCGCCGTGGCAGCGCTGCCAGAGGTGTCCGTTGATTCAGGCATGCTCCAACCACCTTCGGGTTGCTGGCCACTGCCAGGCACTGCCGTGCCCATAACCGCAACGGCTGAGAGCAGTCTCGCAACACACCTGCGTGAAGTTCGTCTTGATATATACATACGTCAGCATTGTGCCCGTCAGCTAGTCGATCGACGGTGCCGCAGGAAAACCCACGTTCGTCCGCACGAGGGCGTTAATGTAGTCAGAGCACGACGATCGTTACCAGTTCTCCGCCAGCAGCTCGAAATGAGCCTGTGGGTGCGCGCACGCCGGACACGAATCCGGTGCCTCAACGCCTTCGTGGAGATAACCACAGTTCCGGCACCGCCAGACAACCTTCTCCCTCTTCTTGAAAACCGTGCCGCCTTCGATGTTGGCCAGCAGATCGAGGTAGCGCTTCTCGTGCTGTTTCTCTGCTACAGCAATGGACTCAAACACCTTCGCGATCTCTGCGAAGCCTTCCTCGCGGGCGGTCGCGGCGAATTCCGGATACATCGTTTCCCATTCGTAGTGCTCGCCGCCGGCCGCGGCCTTGAGATTCTCCGCCGTGCTGCCGATCACACCGGCTGGGAAGGCGGCCTGGATCTCCGCATCCCCGCCTTCGAGGAACTTGAACAACCGCTTGGCATGTTCTTTCTCCTGGTTGGCGGTCTCCTCGAAGATGTCCGCAATCTGGACGAAGCCCTCCTTCTTCGCCTTGCTGGCGAAATAGGTATAGCGGTTCCTTGCCTGGGACTCGCCGGCAAACGCGGTAAGCAGGTTCTTCTCCGTCTGACTTCCCTTTAAGCTGCTCACTCTCATGCACTCCCTTCACATTTCTCAAACACCTTAGATAGTCTAACAGAACGAGCCGCAGGCTTTAGCCCGCGCGGACGTTCGACGGGCGATGATGCTGCATATCCCGGTTTTGTTGACGCTCTTAGTTTTCCTTGAGGATCTCGTCATCGTACTCGATCTCAAACCGCAGCTTGTGTTTGGCTTCCTCCTGGGCTAGCCCCAGCAGCGTCGCCTTGAGCGTAGGGTCATCGGTCGCCGATGCCAAATCACTGTACAGCTTGAAGGCGGCCTTTTCGGCTTTCATCGCCAGGATGAGAGCCTCCTGATAATCGAGGTCGGCGGAGAGATCGATCTCGGCCAAATGATCGCCGATCTTCAGATCCAGCACGCGCTGCTCAGCCGACAACATTTGCTTGCCTTCTTTGATTGCCAGAAGCTTGGCTTTGTGGCCCTTCTCCTCTTCCGCGAAGCTGAGAAGGGCCTCTTTCATATGCTCGTGGCTCATCTTGTTTGCCAAATTGGTGTAGAACTTAGCTGCGTGCTCTTCGCTTGCAATCGCGAAAGCCAGAATCTTGTCCACACTATCCAGTGCCATGTCATATCTCCTTCGGTTTTCCTTCACATGCAGCCGCAGGTGGCGTTCTGCCCGACAAGGAGAGGGGCGGCCAAACCGGCCCCTACGCCTTCTCAGCCTGCTCAGTTTACGATGTCTTGCAGCATGCGCGTCTCTTCGGGGCCGACCTTGCCACCCATTATACGGGCTACCGTCCCGTCAAAGACTCTGCCCATCAATCCCGTGTTCATTTTCGATACCCGGACACTCCCGTCATCGGCTTCATAAACGGCGAACGTGCAGGGCATCAAGCACGCCATGTGACGGCTGTCACGGAGTACACTTTCGGCATACTCAGCTCTGCAGAGGCTGATTAACTGGATTTGAGGGACAAAATCCACTCCATGCTTGGCGAGATTCTCGTTGAAGTGTTTTGACCCTGCCAGCACCCATCCCACTTTCTCAATTGCCCGTTCCACTCGTGAGACAGTGTCCTCAAAGCCATAGCGGCTCCTCCGCTGCACAATCATTGTCGATCGCATCATCAGGACTACGGCAATGGCGGTGATGAGAACACCTGACAAGAAGCTAATCAGCCCAACGAGTACATTCACCATATTCATGACATCCTACCTTTTCATGATCTCGACGGCAGCCAAATGCCCGTTCGTGGGAATAGCGACGCGGTTTTCGCCGGCGACCTGCCCCGCAAAAACATTCTCAGGAACTCATCCATTCATCACCATCCTGCCTTGCATTTCCGTCACGTCTCCCACAGGGTTCGGATCCTCAGATGACCGCCTTGACGGCTTTGAGCGCCGCCACATAGTCTGGCTCATCGGTCACCTCAGGAACATACTCGGCATGCACAATCCTCCCTTCGCGGTCGATGACGAAGACCGCGCGAGTCAGCAGGCCCAGCTCGCGAATGTAGACGCCGTAGGTCTCGCCAAAGGTGCGATACTTGTAGTCGCTGGCCGTGATGACGCGCTCGATCCCTTCAGCACCGCAGAAGCGGGCCAGGGCGAATGGCAAATCGAGGCTCACACTCAAAACCACGACATCTTCGGACAGGCCGATCGTCTCTTTATTGAAGGTTCGTGTCTGGGTGGCGCAGACCGGCGTGTCAATGCTGGGCGCCACGCTCAGCACGCGCACCTTGCCATGGAATGATTCGCACTCGATGTCGGCGAGATCGTTGCCCACCAGCTTGAAGTGGGGAGCCTGATCGCCCGCCTTGATTTCGAGGCCCACGAGCGTCAATGGCTTCCCCTTGAAAGTCACGGCGTTCGCTCTTTCCGTCATTTGTTGTGTCTCCTTTGCCTGTGCCTTTGGCTCGCTTGAATGGCTCAGGTTTCGCCTTCGAGCCTATAGAAAACATCTGGCCGCGAGGGCTACAGACATCGCAGGAACGCAACAAGATCCTGCTTCTCCTGCTTCGTGAGTATCACACCGGTAATCAGGTTGAAGAACTCAACGGTGTCTTCCAGGGTCAACAACCGGCGGTCGTGCAGATACGGCGGCGAGTCCTTGATACCTCGCAGCGGGAACGTCTTGATTGGACCGTCACCAACCGCCATGCGACCGTTGATCATCTGCGGTTTGAAGAACCGCTCGGTCCGCAGATTGTGCATCAGGTTGTCCGTGTAGTACGGTGATGGATGGCACTCCGCGCAGCGGCTCTTATCGAAGAACAGTTCCTGTCCCCGAAGCTCAGCCTCAGTCGCCTTGCTCGGATCAAGTGTGCCGAAGACGTCGAGCTTCGGCGCCGGCGGGAAGTCGAACAGTTCCTCCATCTCGGCCATGAAGTGAACCTGGCTCCCGCGCTCGAGGATATTCGCACCCTTCTTGGTAGCAATGACCGGGTCGCCGTCGAAGTAGGCTGCGCGCTGTTCAAACTCGGTGAAGTCCTCGATGCTCTTAATCGCCCGTTGAGAGCCGAACAGCCGTTGGATGTTAACCCCGCGCAGCGGCGGCGTATCCAAACCGTGCCGAAACTCCTGCGGCCTGATGTCGCCGACAAGGTGTGTGGTCGCGTTCGTGTGTCCGTTCACATGGCAGTCAAAACAAGTCACCCCGCGATGCGGCCTGGCTGACCGGCGGTCCTCCGTCTGGTTGAACTGCTGTTGCGGAAACGGCGTAACCAACAGGCGCAGCCCCTCTATCTGCTTGGGGTTGAGAATGCCGTTGAACAGCTCGTAGTAGTTGTCGATGGTTACGACCTTGCCCTGGGATACGTCCCCGAGGTCGGACCGAGTCGTCAAGTAGATCGGCGGCGGGTACTCTGGCAGGAAATGCCCCGGGAGATCGTAGTCAAGGTCGAAACGAGTCAGGTCCCGCCCCTCCTGGCGCATGATCTCGTCAATGTGGTGCTGAGGAAAGACCATCCCGCCTTCTGGGTGGTTAGGATGTGGGAGTGGTAGGAATCCGCCAGGGAACAGACCCTTCTCCCGAATCTGCTCCGGGGCCATTTCAGCCAACTTCTCCCAGGGCAATCCGGCCGGCAGTCTGACACGAACACCCTCCTGCACCGCTTTGCCGCGCGACATCGTGACACCGCGCGCGGGACGGTCGCTCATGTCGTATCGTTCCTGCAGCAGATCCATCTGCCTTCTCATCACGTCCGGCTTGGCTGCCTCCATGCGCGCCATCGTCGCGTCGAAATCCTCCTCGACAACAACGGGGGCATAGCTTGACGGGTTCCCCGCCAGCGCACTAGCAGATAGAAAGCTGATCGCAGCCAGCGCAGAGGCTCCGACAACCGCTGCAGTCCGTGCACCCCAATGATCCTGTCTTCTTGTGTGTTTCATGTCAGATTCTCCTGTTCTTCCGGGCCTTGTTATCGACTTCCACCTACCGGATTCCATTGTGTGGAATCCTGCATACTCCAGCCTTCTCCTATCCCCACTTGCCCTTGGCGATGTGGATCTGCATCTCGGTCATCGCCAGCTTCATGATCTCGTAACTGTGCGCCAGGGCCTTCTGGAAGACGTCCACACAGCCGGGGTCGAGATTGTCTTCGATGCCGTCCTTGCAAGCCAGCTCCATCTTGCGACCTAGGTTCACCAGGCGGCAGTGAAGGGCATTCGTGTGCCGCGACCGCTCCACCAAGCCTGAAGCGGTGTCGTCCAAAAGGGTGAACTTCTCCGCAATCGCTCCGCACTTGGGGCACTGCGCCGGGGCCTCGTCGCCGTCATGAATGTATCCGCATACACCACACTTCCACTTCTTCATCTTGGTATCTCCTTTTCGTCATGGTCCACAGGCTTGCCACTGTCACAGCTTGACCTCAAGGATATCGAACCACGCTCCGTTTCCAGTTACCGAATCCATCTCCGCCTGCACGATGGCCACGTGGCCTTCCTCGATCTCCACGAACCGCTGAAAGAGCTTCTGTCCTTCCGCCGACAGCTCGGCGACCATCTTTCTGTAGAAGCTGCTGGTCTTGCGCTCCGCCTCCAGCGCCTTTCCGAGCATTTTTAGCTCAGTCCCGTGATCCACATCGGACATGCTCTTCGACACGTTGTCCGCCGCTTCGGCAACGACCTCGCGAGACGGGACCGCCGTATCGAGCGCCACCGGGTCGACCTTGCCGGTCTTACGCCACTCTTCCAGCCGGCTCTGAAGGTAATCCACGTGTCCCTGCTCCTCGTTGGCCAGGACCGTGAACACGCGCTTGCCGACCGGATCGACCGCCTCCTCTGCCGCCGCCTTGTACACATCGCGTACTTCGTTCTCAAACTCAATAGCCGTTTGTATTGCCCTTTCGATCGTCATGTATCCACTCCTTAACCAAGAGAACACTCTCCTTCATTTCTGACCCTGATCCGTGGTCGGCGCCGCACGCTGACCCAGCTCGCGATCGAGCATGAACAGCATGCCTCCGCGGTCGCCAACCAGCTTGAGCTTGCCGGCAATCTCCTGTACCGAAGCCTCCTCCTCCACCTGCTCCGTGACAAACCACTGGAGGAAGGCGTTCGCGGCGTGGTCCTTTTTATTCAGGGCTAGGTCCACGAGGTCGTTGATCATACCGGTGACCTTGCTCTCGTGCTTGGACGTGTCCTCGAAGACCTCCAACGGGGAAGCCCATTCGGTTTTCGGTGCGTCGATCTGTGTAAGCGACACGCTACCGCCACGCTCGTTGATGAAGTCGAAGAACTTCATCGCGTGCAGGTGCTCCTCGATCGCCTGCATCCGCATCCACCCAGCCATCCCCTTGAGATTCTGCGACTCGAAGTACGCCGCCATCGATAGATACAAGTAAGAGGAGAACAACTCCGCGTTGAGCTGTTCGTTGAAAGCACTCTCGATTTTGGAATCCATCACGTTTGACTCTCCATTTCTGTAAAACCGCGTCGCACGCCTTGCAACCGTTGAAGCACACGGGCTCCGCCAAGCCGCGCGTCACCGCACCTAGTTTCGCTCCTGTGGCGAGGCCCCGCAACCGTCCGCCCCGCATCCGCCCTGGCAGTCCGGGCAGACACCCAGGAAGTCCAGGCGAAAGCCGACGATGTCGTACCCGGCCAGACTCTTGAGTTCGCCTCCAACAAAATCGTCAGGCAGGTCGTGAACGTCGTCGACGCGCTCGCATCGGACGCACCGCACGTGGTAGTGCCGCTCGGGATTGCCATCAAACCGAGCCTCGGCCCCGCTGATAAGGAGCTTCTGAATCACGCCGTTCTGCGCCAACAGCTCCAAGTTGCGGTAGACTGTTCCCAAGCTAATCTTGGGCAAGCGAGCCCGAGCAACCTCGTACAGCTCAGCCGCTGTGGGATGACATCTCATCTTCTTCAATTCCTCCAGCACCACCTGGCGTTGTCGTGTGTTCCGTTGGGCTCTTCCGGTTGCCATCACCAACTCTTCACTAAGTACTGCTACCCGGCCTCCGCCCTCATGGGGGTCCGCCACCCAGGTTCCGACCCGGCCATGAACACCGTTTCCAACACCACTTGAGTTTTGCGAGCCGTTGCGTTGGTACTCGGCCGGATCAACCTATTAGTAATCCTACTCATTATTATTACAGATATTCGACCCCTGTCAAGGACTTTTTTCTAAAAAAACGGCGGGCCTCTGCCGTGTTACGGGGCTTAGCCGGCGGCACATCGCATTCTGAGCCACCGCAACGCGGGTTCACCCTGCCTTATGCGGCATTGATCTCGCTACCAATTAGGCACATCCGTAAGTCAGCTCAGCCCGCCTGATCGGACTCAGGCGGGGTCGCAGCGCCTCAAGGCTGTCGCACCATCGTCGCAAAGACGTGCGGGATCACCTCCGCCAGCACCTCCACCGCACGTTCTAACAGAACGAGCCGCGGGCTTTAACCCGCGCGGACGTGCCTCAGCAGAAAGAGAAATCGTCGTACACTATCAGAAACGCGCACACAATCGATCGAGGCACTTACAATGGGCGGTGGGAAGGGCGTACCGGTCAAAATGGACGGGGAGCACCCATTTCGTTTCCGTGTGGTAATGGGGTTCGGGTCGACCCTTGGGCGACTTGCAGCGGTATAGGTGCAGGGTAATCCGAAAGT
>JBARRC010000730.1:0-17558 GCA_049644045.1 Phycisphaerae bacterium | reverse complement strand
GGGTTATCATTTCCACGAGGGTGCGGGTAGACGATCACATGCACATGCTCAGGCATGATGACGTACCCGATCAGGCAGACGCCGAATCGTTGCTTCCCTGCGCGCAGTCCCTCGACTACGATTCGTTTCAGACCGTCGTCGTGAAAGAACGTCAGACGACGTCGGCAGGAGATCGTCCAGAAGTGAGAATCACCTGGTTCGTCATATCTGCGAAGATGCGTGGGCATGGCCCTGAGCGTATATCATCGTCTCCCCCACGTCCAAAGGACATGGGCCACCCGGCCTTGCCACCAACGTATTTCGAAGCCGTTCTCCAAAGCCCGACTGATGCCAGCCTGCTCTTGAGTTCCGCCCGGGCTTCCTCTATCGTGAGTTGTTCTTGGTCGTCAATGGGTTGTGTGTGCTGCGTGCAACTGTCTTCTTCGATAGTCATGCCACGACTCTGTGATAAGACGCCGTTGATTCACAGTACGGCCATAACGGTGTTGCTGGGTTGGCCTTCGCCGGCCTGTCTGCGTGCGTACCCGCACAGGCAGGCTTTGTTGACGGCGATGACGCGGTATTCCCATTCCTTGCCGCGCTCCTGCCCGAGCCGCGGGCTTTAGCCCGCGCGGTGCCACGGCTAGCCGTGACCGTGCCGACCTCCGCGACGCCGCGCAAGCTAAAGCATGCGGCTCGGACAACACGGGGCGGAGGGGCGTTCGCGCTGCTCAATCTTGTACGCCGCGACCTTGCCGACCGCAGAGCGGCTTTGCCGTTGTCGACCGGCTCTTTCCGGCCGAGGAGGTGCGAGAAGGGATTCTCGCACCAGCGAACCCCAGCCTTCACCTTCGCTGCTCGGGCGCCGTTTGGCCTTCGTGTGGCGCCGCCGGTTCGACCAGGCGCTCGGGATGCTGCCGTTCCAATTCCTGCAAATGGTCGCAGAGCGTATCAACATCGTTTCCGAATTGCTCCGAAATCGCTCGCCGAATCGCCCGCACCTCATCGATCAGGGGGTCGGCCGGCACCCCTCCCTCACGGTCGGGGCTCGGTTGCAACGTGCTCATTCTTCATAATCCCACAGTATGTCCGGTGTCACAATCTGCGGCGGCACGTATCCAACCCGCCGACAAAGGCTGGAGCATGCACCACGTACCCGCCGTCGGGCTCCTGTTCCAGAATCACCGTATAGCCCATGCTGTTGACCTCCACATAGATCATATCAACCAGGTGCGCCCGGAACAACCCGGATGACGCGGCCACGGACGTAACAGTGTGCATCCCGTTTGGGGTGGCATGGGCAAACTCGTTTGCCCGTGCTGGATGATTCCACGGGCAAGGTGGTGCTTGCCCATGCCACCCTCGGCAGTTTCCGCCACCCTTTTTAGGATGCACCCGACGCAACAGCTACGGACGGGTGAGATGCAGCGGTGAGCCGAGGTCAGGTCCGACCGTTGGTAATCGGCGCGGAATCGTATCGAGCGTTACGATACCCTGCGGGATGGAATGTCGCTATCGAGCATAGCTCGTGTTGGAGTGCGTTTTCCCATGGCAAAGGAGCGTGCAGCTACCGGCGAACGTGCCGTTGTCCGTGAACTCGAGCACGCCGGTCCCCGGATCGGGGAAGACGATAGTCGTGTCAAAGTTGATCAGGTGTGTGTGGTCTGAACCGCCGCCGCCAATCGTGCTCACGCCGTGAGGATCATGGCAGGCGGAGCAGGGCGCGCTGCTTGCCCCTCGAAGGTGTTGTCTGTGTTTGGTGAAGCTGTCGTTGTTGATGATACTGCTGCGCAGGTGGCACTTGTAGCAGAGGGCGTATTCGTATTCGGATTCAGGGGTGGAGTCGATCGTGGTGTAGTTGCGCTCGAGCAGGAAGTCGTAGATTGAACCGTGAGGCCCGTCCGGACCCGTTCCACCCGCTCGCGGACCGGCATCATTGCTATGACAGTCCGTGCAGCGGAGCATCGAGCCCGTGGCAAGTCCGGGTACGAGGCTCACGGTATCCGGGCTCGGCGAGGAAGCCACGACCGGATGGAAGCTCGGGTTGGATGGACTGAACTTCAAACGTAGGTTGGGCTGTGCCACATGGCGAGTGATTCGGCCCGGCACGGGAACAGGTGCGTCTGCGTGGCAGCGGAAGCAAACCTCGTATTCGTACTGGGCCTGCTGGACGTATGCGCCGCTCGAGCTCACGCCCGGTACCGTTGAGAGTGTGGCTCCGATGGGAATGTATCCTTCGCCCTGCATCTGCGGTGTTGCGGCATGTGGATTGTGACAGTCGACGCACTCGACGTGCGGCTGGATGGTAGCCGTCGTTTCGATGGGATCATGCACGTCGAGGTACCGACGCGGGTCGTGGGCTTTGAACTTGTCGATCTCGCTTTGGATGTTTCTCTGAGCCACGCGGCCATCGTGGCAGCACAGGCAGTTGTCCTCTTCGTTCTCGAAGATGAGCAGTCGTTCGTGTCCGCCGGCCGTATGCGGTCGATGACAGGCCCGGCAGGCGTTCTCGGCCACCGTTGCGTAAGGCCAATCGGCGGTCAGCGATCCGGACACGACTGCGCTGGAACTGCTATGAGAGCTCAACGTCCAACCGGTGCGAGCGTGGCAGGCCATGCACAACACGCCGGATTCGCTACTAAGGACCAAGAACTTCCCGTACAAGTCGTGATGCGGATCGTGACACGTGGTGCACTGCAACTGCTCCGAATAGTCAAGTTTCACCTCCGATGGAAGTCCGATCGGGTTGACGAGTTGCAGGTCGGACGCCGCCAGCCCGGACGTGTACTGAAAGCTTATGGGGTGGTCGTCGGAAAGATCGGTGCCGAGATTGGTCATCCCGGCGGGAATGAAGTCTCCGCCAACCATCCGGATTCTGTCCGTGTGGCTCAGAACGCTCCCCAGCGCGATTGTGCCGTCATGGCAGCTCAAGCAGAGCTTGCTCGCACCGGTCGGCTGTCCCGGGTTGGCGTCCAGCGTCGACGATTGGTAGATGGCGTAGGGGGATGCGGGCAGGTCGCGGTTCCATAGCGGGCTCACGCCTCCGGAATCGTGGGGCGTGTGGCAGAAGACGCAGACGCGCCCCTCAGTTTCCGCGTGAAGCTGTCCGGGACCGCTGGCGGAGAGATTGTGCACGGTTTGTAGGATCGTATCCTGTGCGTAGGACGCTTGGATATGCCCGGCTATCGCCGCGCAGAACACGATTAGACACATGTGGTTTCGATGACGGATCATTCTTGGATTCCCTGAATCGTTCCAACTCACGGATCGGTGACTTTCCCGTGCTCCGCGCTCTGTGATTCCAAGCCGACGGAACGCTTCCTATAGTCGAACACCTGTACTCTTGCGTTGTACGAATCGCAGATCCAGATTCGGTCACTCCGGTCAATGTGGATACCGCTCGGAAGCCAGAACTGCCCGGGGCCGGTACCCTCCTCACCAAAAAAGAGCAACAAGTGCCCGGACCGATCGAAGATCTGCACATTTTCGAACCGCGCATCGACGACGTAAACATGGCCCTCACTGTCGACGGCAATTCCCTTGGGAAGGGCCATGTCGCCGGGAGCGTTGCCGGCCTGCCCGAAGGCCAGGAGCGGTTCACCTTGACGAGTCAGCCCCTGCACACGGTGATTACCGGTATCTGCGACCCAAATGACGTCCCCATCATCGACGATGTCGCAGGGGTAGTTGAACTCGCCCGGACCGCGACCGCGCCGCCCGATGACACGGTGAAGGAAGCCGTCGAGACCCAGGACCTTGATGTCGTGCGCAAGGATGTCGAGGACGAACAGTTCCTTCCGTGCGTCATCATAACTGAGGGCAACCGGCCGAAGTATGTCATCTGTCAATCGCATGGATTCGAGCAGTTTACCTGTGTGCTGGGAGAAGCGATGGATAGCGATATCCTCCGCATCGCAGACGAAGATCGATTCCCCGGGACCGCGGCATAGACCGATGGGGTTCAACAGGTGCGAGTCGCCCACGTACTCGATCCTCTTGTAGGAACGACTCTGCATGTCGAACATGTGAAGACAACGTCCACCTGGATCCGCGACCCAAAGCACGGTGCCGTCACTACTTGTAACGATGGAGTGAGGACCGTATATACGCTCCGGTTCTTTCGCCCCCAGAAGGAAGTCGCCAATCACCTGGAACGGTTTAGCGCGTGGTTTGAGGTCGGTGGACGATCTGAGTTGGCCCACGTAGCGTATTCTCTCGGCGGCCGGTGGCGCCGGCCACGCGATCGGATGCTGTGGCTTCTCGAAGATCGGCTTGAGACGCTGACTGCAACCCTCTGTGAGTCCCATAAGCGGCAAGAAAGCAATGACATGAAACGCGCACAGGCTCGATCTTACTGTAACAGATTCCGTTTTTGTGTAACGGTGTCTTGCCCGCGGATGGCCTGTCTTCCTCGGGAAATCCGCGCGGGCTAAAGCCCGCGGCTCGCCACACGAAAGCGGAAAGTGCTTTAACGCTCGAGAAACAACGTTCGTGCTCGGGTTCATCAGGCACGCCCGCTCCTGCCTTGCTGGCATTCGCTTCAGCGGGAATGGGGGGGTGTATGGTTGGCTATCCATCGTCGTCCCTAGAAACTACGCCTCACCTGTACGTACAGCGCGGAGGACTCATTCCGGGCGAAGTCATCCTCGTATTGACTCAGATCCAGCATGATCTTGACCTCCACCTGACGGATGGACCAATCCACGGAGAGGGACAGGTCGATCCCATCATCATCGCCACTGAGTGAATCCTCGCCGATACGATAGAGCAGACTCCCCTCGACGTCCAAGTTGGCCGTAATCGGGTGGCGATACTGGCCCTGGATTGTCGTCAACCTGACATTGCGCTTGGTGGGCATATGGTGATCGGTGTCCGACCAGTGTGCATGAAGATTCCCGGTCGCACCGGACTTGTACCGGTGGTGCAGGATTGCGCCCAGTCGGGTCTTTTCAAACGAATCGATCGTCGAGTCGCGATCTTCATACTCCGCCGTCAGACGGAGCCAGCGCCTTTGATATTCGAGTCCAACGATGTGAGCGGTGATGTCTTCCGGGAGGATCTCGGTCACTTCAGCCGGCGAGACCGTCTGATCCTGCCATTCGAAACGGTAGTACGGAACGAGGCCGATGTCGAAGTCCTGTCGGATGCCAAAGTTCTGGCTTAGAGTATCGAGTCCGAAGCTCCCACCAAGGCTGTATATGTAGTCGATGTAGATCCTCTGCTGATCGGGAATCCACCCGGTTACCACGCGACGAATCTCAACCCGGTTCCCGATTCTGTGAACGGTGTAATCTCGCTCAGGTTGGTAGAGGGTCACGCGATCGTCGCCTTTGACCACGATCGAACCAAGGCGAATCCTGGGATTGTTCAGCGTAATCGGCTCGGGATCCTGGAAGATATGCGCCTCGTCGATGATCTCGACAGGCTGAACCTCTCCACTGTGATCAGCTTGTTCCATCCGAACACGGTAGGCCGTAGCAACCAGACCGACCAGCAATGCCGGGGCGCACAGACGGACTGCGCGGCGCGGGAAGCTCGTGCTTGCACCTCGGACGGATGTCGGGCAGGCCCGTTGGGTGCTCACGTTCAATCCTCAACACGCTTTATAGATCAATTCATAAAATCTGCAACATACGAGTTGACAAAACAACATAGGGAAGTATACTGTAAGTATGAGCGTTAAGTACTCGACCCACGAAGTACGTGAACGAGCTGTCAAGGCGGTATCGAAGGGACACGGCATCAGCGAGGTAGCCGCTACTTATGATATTCATCGTTCGACGCTTCACCGTTGGGTCACCCTATATGAAGAGCATGGCTCGATGGCGGGGCTCGCAAGACGACCGGGAAGTGGCCGGCCCAGAATCCTGGATGAGAGGATGCTCCAACGCCTTTATCGCATCGTGTTGCGTCCGGCGACGAAGTATGAGTATGAGACGGATTTCTGGACGTGCCGTCGGCTGATTCAGGTGACGCGGAAGAAACTCGGCGTGAGAGTATCTCAGCCAACGATGTGGCGCATGCTGCGAGACTCCGAGCTAACCTATCAGAAACCAGAGCGCCGGTACATGGAAGCCGACGAGGGGAGGCGGGATGCGTGGATCAAACACACGATCCCGCAGATCAAGCGTACCGTCAAGGAATACCGGGCGATTCTGTATTGCGAGGATGAATCGAATCTCTCGTTGACGTCCGTTCTGGGTAAGACGTGGGGTCCGAAAGGTCAGACCCCCAAGCAGTCGGTTATAGGCAAGCGCGGTGGGGTCGCGGCCATGTCCGCGATCAGTAGCCGTGGTTCTCTGGTATTCACATTACACGAGAAACGCATTGCTTCCACGGAGGTGATTCATTTCCTAGGACAACTCTTGAAGCACCACCCGCCTGCGATCGCTTATGCACGGCTGGGCCGACAGAGCCGGCATCAGCTACGAGGACATGGAGCGACGACTTACCGACACAATTCCGATGCGGCGAATCGCCAGTCCGGAGGAACTCGGCGCCGTCGTGGGGTTTCTGGCATCACCGGCTGCATCCTACGTCACCGGTGTCAACCTTCCTGTTGACGGCGGGCGGACGGCCGTGCAGACTACGGTGTAGAGGGTGAACTTGAATGATCCGCGCCGAGATAAACAGATAGCTTTCTAAGGATCAAATACGCGGAGGAACTGCAATGAGTGACCAAGCTTATCCCGAAATGATCACCCGTCTTCCCGAGGTTGATGTCAACCTGACCGGAGTCCGCGGATGGCTATCGCAGGGGAAGGGCCATCAGACCGTCTTTTTCGCCATCGACCCGATCGGTGAAATCCCCCTGCACAGCCACGGAGAGCAGTGGGGCATCGTCGTCGAGGGCGAGATGGACCTTACCATCGGCGGTCAAACAAAGCGCTACCGCGCCGGGGACAGCTACCACATTCCCGCCGGCGTTGAGCATGGTGCTAAGATTCTGACACATCTTCGTGCCATCGACGTCTTTGCGGATGCGGATCGATACAAGTCCAAAGGGTAGTACAGGTTGCCATCTCGCACAGCGCTGTGATCGTTTCACCGGGCTGAAGAACAATCGAGGCGAGAGTCCCGGTTTGAATTGACTGTCAGCGTGTGGCCAGCGCTTGCGGCACCCGTCTGTGCCGCCCCACCCAATCAAGCGCAATTGACTGGCGGGATCCGGCCGTCTGCAACGACGATTGCACGGGGTCCGCACCGCCAAGATCGAGCGACAAACCCGAGGCTTCGCGACGCAGGGTTTCACGGATGATCCGCTCGCGTCTGCCACCTACTCTCCCTTGTTTCCAGGTGCATGCCCGCGACGATCTTGCGTGACGGCCAGGAACCACACGTCGCGCGATACACGAAAATGGAAAACGCGCTAGCGGATTCGCGTACGTATGCCGAGGCGGGATTTGGGCCAAACGGTCGCATTCAATCAATCGATCTCGGCAGACTCCCAGATAACGCGGTCCTTCCCGAGGAGGGTTCCAGTGGCATAAGCGATATCGATCTGGGCCATTTCATAGGCCGCCAGTGCCCGAATTCTGCGAGACTGAGCATCACCAAGACGGGCGTCTGCTTCGAGCACCTCCGTACTGGTTCGCAATCCTACGTCGAACTGGCGTTTTTCGGCACGGAAGGTCCGTTCGGCGAGGTCGACTTCCCGGCGCGCGGCCAGGATACGCTGCCAGCTTTGCTGGAGTTGATCGAGTGCGTCAAAGACTTCCTGGCGGATCGCGAGCCGGCGCTGATTTCGTGTGGCGAGGCGCTGGACGCGCTCAAACATGGTGCGTCGCAGGCGGGACCTGGCGGCCTTGTTTCCCAAGGGGATCTGTGCGGTCAGACCGATTGATGAATCGGCGAACGAGCCGCGGCCGACCCCGCGGAAGGCGTCGTTGAAGCTGCCGGCAAGTGCATTGATGGTGTAGCTGTAGTCGAGGGTGAGCAGCGGCAGGGTCGCGTTGCGCTCGAAGTCGACCTTGCTGGCGTCGATGGCGAGCTGCAACTCGATCTCAAGCATTTCCATCCGGTTCGCGACGGCGTTTTCAGCGAGAGCCTCGGCATCAAGATCGAGGCCAATGGGGTTCGGTTCGGTGACCGGCAAAAGGGAAGTCGGGGAACTCATGGAGAGTCCGTCGCGGTTCATCACCCGCTTCAAGTCGCGCTCCCGTCGACGGACTTCGGTCTCGGCGACGATAATCGCTTCGAGTCGGCGGGCCACACCCGACTCGGCACGCATGATCTCGATCTCGGGAGCGTCACCGGCTGCGACCCGCAGCTTGGCCTGTTCCAACTGTTGCTGAGCCTTCTCATGCTGTTCCTGACGAATCCGGTGCTCACCGCGTGCGGCATAAAGCAGCCAGTATGCCTGATCGGCATTGGCGAGGATACGAATGGCTTCCAGTTTCGTACGAGCGTCCGCGATGTCCCGGCTGTACTTTGCCACACGAATGGCATGGGTGTTCGTGCGAATGCCCGCGTCACGCAACAGGGGCTGACTGAACGTGAACTTGAGCGCTGATTGATAGGTCGGATTGATGAAATCAAGGTCACTGTCAGCGGACTCGCGCAGTGTCCTATCGTCTGTCTTGCCGAACGGGAGACTTACGGAGACAGTGCCGCCGGTACGCAGGGGGATCTGCACGCCCATGTCATACGAAGTCGCTGTCGCCTGCGTGCCGGTTCCGTCAACGATGGTGGAGGGCTGGTCGATCTTATCCTGCCGGATTGAGCCGAACAGCAGTGGCTCGAACTCCGCCTCGGCCTCGGTCACGTCCTCCCGCAGAATGGACGGATCGACGAGCGCCACTTTCAAGTCCAGGTTGTTCGCGAGTGCGGCCGCCCGGACATCTGCGATGCTCAGGTCCATGGATTCAGCGACTTCCTGGACAACGACAGTTTCAGCTGGCGAACCAGCGGCATCCTCAACGGAGGTAGGTTCCGATCGCGAAAGCGCATCCAGGGCAACGGCTTCGATGCTGCGGACATCCTTCGGCGGAGGACGGTAGGCCGCGTAGTCATCCCGAGTGAGCAGCGTCGTGCATGAGGTCAAGAGCACGGCGAACACGCAGCCCAGTGTGCCGCGTGTCCGTGCCAGTCGCGCGTTGCGTGTCAAAGTCGAAGGTAAAGACTCTTGTCGATGAAAGAGTGTCCACATGTTTATTCACACCTCAGTGCGACCATCGGATCGACTTTTGTCGCTCGCCGTGCAGGGATATAGCACGCCGTCAGCGCGACGATCGCCAACAACAGGGGAACGGCTACAAGCGTGATCGGATCCATCGTACCGATCTCATAGAGTTGGGAAGACAGTGTACGCGCCGCCGCCAAGGAGACGGCAACTCCGATACCGAGCCCCAAGGCGGTAACGGTCAGGCCTTGTTTCAGTATCAAGCGGGTGACTTCCAGCGGCTGGGCTCCCAGTGTCACCCGCACGCCGATCTCGTGTGTACGTTGCGTCACGGAGTAAGAGATGACACCGTAGATGCCAATGGCTGCCAGGATCAAAGCTGTTCCGGCGAACAGGGCCAGTAGAAGCATGGGTGTGCGACGGGAGGAGACCGACTTAGCGATGTACTGATCCATGGTCCTGAAACGATAGGCTGCTTCCGTCGCGGTGATCGCGGACACCTCCGCGCGGACTGCGCCGATCAATGTTTCTGGTGGGACATTGGTCTTGAGGACGAAGGACGTGAATGGCCAGGTCTGCTGCGTATACGCCAGGTAAATCGTCGGTATTCCCTCGGCATCGACACTCCAATGGCGCACATTGCCAACGACGCCGATAATCTCGAAGGAGCGGGGATCCTCGTCGCCAAAGCGAATCGGAGATATGATGCGCTTCCCAAGCGGATCATCATCCGGCCAATAGCGACTTGCGAGCCGCTCGTTGACGACAATCACACCGGCGCTACCTGCGCAATCTTGTTCGTTCGGCAGGCGGCCTCGAAGTAGTGGGATTCGTGTCGTGTGGAAGTACTGCGGACTCACAGAATTGAATCGAGCGGCGTACTCCTCCCCACCGGGAGGTACAGGGCGGCCCTCGATGCCGAAGGTCAACTCGACTGCGCTGCCACTGAGCGGAAGCGTGGACGTCGCGCTGGCAGACTCCACGCCTGGAAGTTGTGAGGTTCGCTCGACGATCTGGCGGTAGAGTTCTGCTCGTTCGCCGGGATTGGAGTATCCGGAAAAGGGCACGGACATTCGAAATGTGAGCATATCACGTGGATCGAAGCCCAGGTCGGCCGTAAGCAGGCGTTGGAAACTGCGCATCAGCAATCCCGCGCCGATCAGCAAGACCAATGCAATGGCAATCTCCGACACGACCAAGGCACTACGAAGGCGATGACCACCGGATGCCGTCACCCTGCGGGTACCCTGCTTCACCGATTCATGCAGGTTGGTGCGGGACCCGTGTATGGCGGGCGCGAGACCGAACAACAGGCCTGTCAGAACGGACAGAATGAGTGCGAAACCGAGGACGTACCCATCGAAGCCCACTTCGTGCGAACGAGGGACATCGGCCGGTAGCAGACTGCCGAGTGCAGTAGTGCCCCACAGTCCGAGCACCAGGCCGACGGCTCCTCCGACGGCGCTCAAGACAAGACTCTCTGTGAGGAGCTGTCGAATGATGCGTGTGCGTCCAGCCCCCAGTGCCGCGCGGATGCCGAATTCCCGTGCCCGAGTGCTGCTGCGGGTCAGAAGCAGATTCGCGACGTTGGCACAGGCAATGAGCAGTACCATGCCCACCGCACCCAGCAGGACCATGGCCGCGGGCCGTACTTCGCCCACGACCTGTTCATGAAGCGATGCGAGCTTGACTCCCCACCCCCTATTGGAATCCGGAAACTGTTGCTCTAGGCCGCTGGCGATGGTATCCATCTCTGACTGTGCCTGTGCCAAGCTTGTATCGGGCTTGAGTCGCGCGATTGCCCTGGTCAAGTGCAAGCCACGTTTTTCAAAGAAGTCCGCATCGAGCGCTACCGGCTGCCATATTTCAGCGTCTGTAAGAGCGATGGGAAACTTGAAACCAGAGGGTAAGACGCCGACAAGGGTGAATGTATCTCCGTCCAGCGTCAGGGTTTCTCCGACGGCACTGCGATCCTCGCCGAGATGGCTCCTCCAGAAGCTGTTGCTCACGACGGCTACGTTTTCTGCACCGGGCAGGTCGTCCTCGGGCTCGAACGTACGGCCAGCCAGTGGCTCAACACGCAGAAGTGGAAAGAATCCGGACGACACGCGGGCACCGGTAACGCGTTTCGCGTCGTCCAGGCTTGTCAGCGTGAAGCTGTGGCCGCGAAATACTGCGATGTCCTCAAAGACATGGTTCTGACTTCGCCAGTCCTGGAAGTTGGGATAGGAAACGGCGCTCTCCTCCGCCTGTCCTCCCTCCATTTCGAGAACCACAACGAGGTCTCGTGGCTTTTCAAAGGGAAGAGGTCGCAGGACCACAGCATTCACAACACTGAAGATGGCGGTGTTGGCGCCGATCCCAAGGGCGAGTGTGATGATGACAACCGTTGTGAATCCTGGGCGGTTCGCCAGCATTCGGAAGGCGTAACGGAGATCCTGAAGTAAGGCACGCATATCGCTACTCCTATTCACACCTCAAAGCGACCATCGGGTCGATTCGGGTTGCCCGCCGGGCGGGAAGATAACACGCCAGCAGAGCAACACCTCCCAACAGCAGGAAAACACTGATGAAGGTCACCGGGTCCACGGCACCGATCCCGTAGAGCAAACTCGACAGGGCACGGGTACCGGCAAGCGAGAGAGCCAACCCGATTCCCAAGCCAGTGGCAGTGAGAGTGAGACCCTGCCTGAGAACGAGATGCAGCACGTGGCGACTATGCGCACCTAGCGCCATGCGGACGCCGATTTCGTGTGTTCTCTCTGCGACAGCATACGAGAGCACGCCATAAACACCAACCACCGCGAGCACAAGAGCCAGGACTGCGAAGAGGCCTAAAAGGAACATGGAGAACCGCGCAAGCCCCACGGAGCCGGCAAGATACTCTTCCATGGTCTTGAAATCGAAGGGAGCTTCCTCCTGTGCAATCGCCGCGACTTCACTCCGAACGGCGTTAACCAGGCCCACAGGATCAATATCCGTTCGAAGCGCAAAGGTCATGTGAGGCCAGGTTTGCTGTTGGAAGGGGACATAAATGTGCGGGTAAGGAACGCTGTCCAGGCTAAAAGTCCGTAGACTCCTCACGATGCCCACGATTTCGAAGGTGTCCGGTTGGCTGTCCTTGAAGACTGCCCACGGCTTGATGTGTTTCCCGATTGGGTTCTCGTCCGGCCAGTAACGCTGGGCCATTTCCTCATTGATCACCGTCACGCCCGATGTCCCCGCCGTATCTGCCTCAGAGAACAACCGCCCGCGCAACAGCGAGATGCCCAAGGTCTGGAAGTATCGTGGGCTGACAGAACTGAATATGGCAGCGGGTTCTTGTCCAGGCGCAGGATCCAGTTTATCGAGAGCCCTAAACGTAAGGGTACACCAACGACCCTCCAGAGGCAACCACGTGGCAGCGCCGACGGAGCTGACGCCGGGCAAACCCTCCAGTCGCTCGATTACTTGTCCGTAGAGTGCTGCCCGTTTACCCATTTCCGAGTACCCTGCAAACGGTACGGACATTCGAAAAGTCAGCACGTCGTCAGTCTGGAACCCTGGGTCAACATTCGTCAGGCACTGGAAGCTCCGCATCAATAGGCCAGCTGCGATCAATAACGCCAGCGCAAGGGCCACTTCGGATACGACCAAGACGTTCCGTACGTGATGACGCCCCGTGCCAGATGATGTTCTTCCGTCTTCCTTGACCGATTCATGCAAACTGACCCGCGAGGCGCGCAGGGCTGGCGCTAACCCAAAGACCAGACCGGTTAGCAAGGAAAGCGCCAACGCGAAGACAAGAACCCGCGCGTTGATCCCGATCTCGTTGCTGCGAGGAAGGTCAGCGGGTGTGAGGGCGACCAGAACGCCCGTACCCCACACGGCCAAGAGCAGGCCCAGCGCTCCAGCGATGGCTCCGGTCAACACGCTTTCCGTCAGAAGTTGACGAACCAGGCGTCCACGCCCCGCCCCCAATGCAGCGCGGACGGCAAGCTCCCTGCATCGATCGGTACTCCGTGCCAGAAGCAGGTTTGCAGCGTTCGCGCACGCGATTAATAGCACTGAACCGACAGCTCCGAGCAGGACGAGTAGCGCTGGCCGAACATCCCCCACCACTTGCTGGTGCAACGGAACGATGGCTACCCCATTGTCTGTGTTGGCCTCCGGGTACTGTTCTTCGAGCATACGGGCGACGGTGTCCAGATCTACGCGCGCCTGCTCAAGCATGACATTCGGCTTCAGACGCGCGATTGCTCTACTCACGTGTTCGCGACGCTCTGACAGAAAGCGCCCGTCGAGCGCGATCGGCGTCCACACCTCAGCCTTCGATAACTCCAATGGGAATCTGAAGCCAGGAGGTAGGATCCCAATGACCGTGAAAGCTGTTCCATCAAGCATCACCGTCTGTCCGACAAGGTTGGGATCCCTGCCACAACGAGTCTGCCAGAAGCTGTCGCTTATGAGGACAACGTTTTCGGCTCCGACGCGATCATCCTCGTCTCGAAAAGTCCGACCAACGGCAGCGTCAACGTGCAGCACGGTGAAGAACCCGGCAGAAACACGTGCTCCTGGGATTCGCTCAGGTACGGTGTCTCCGCTCAGCGTGTACTCCACTCCGCGAAAGGTCCCCATGTCTTCAAACACATGGTTCTGCCTCTTCCAGTCCATGAAGTTGGGGTACGTCACCTGCCCAGGATTCCCTTCGCCGTGAGTCCGACTGGATTCGCCAACGACAACGAGCTCATCCGGACTGTCAAATGGCAGAGGGTGGAGAAGAACAGCGCTTATGACACTGAAGATAGCCGTGTTCGCGCCGATGCCCAGTGCCAGTGTCACAACAATGACCGTCGTAAACCCGGGCCTCTTCACCAATGTCCGAAAGGCGTACCGCAAATCGTGAAGCAGATTACTCATTGAACCTCCCCTATTCACATCTTAGCGCCACAAGCGGATCGACCTTCATTGCCCGCGAGGCGGGGATGTAACAGGCCGGAAGAGCCACGACGATCAGCAGAACCGGCACACCCAAGAGAGTGACGGGATCGAAGGTGCTGACGTCGTAAAGGAAGCTGGACAGTACGCGGGTCACAGCGAACGACACCGCCATACCGATGCCGATTCCGATTCCGGTGAGAGTGAGCCCACGCCTGAGAACGGCGCGGAGCACATCGCTATCCAGGGCGCCCAATGCCATGCGGAGGCCGATCTCGTGCGTCTGCTCAGCCACGGAGTAGGAGAGCATCCCGTAGATACCCACGGCCGCGAGCGCCAGCGCCAGCGCTGCAAAGATCCCGAGCAAGAGAAGGGCAAAGAGCCGATGTGCAAGGGAGTCACCGAAGTACCGCTCGATGGTCTTGAAATTATATGGGGCAACGTCACTTGTGACAGCGGCAACCTCACCGCGGACGGCGCTGACCAGGCCCGACGGATCCCCCACGGTCCTGACGGCGAAGTACATGGACGGCCACGTCTGCTGTTTGAAGGGAACGTACATGTGCGGCTCGGGCTCGTCAGCAACCGACCACCGCACATCTCCCACGATCCCGACGATCTCAAAGAGCTCCGGATCGTTCTCACCGAAGTTGGCCGAGATTTTCAAGCGCAGGCCGATCGGTTCGCTGTCGGGATGCAGGCGGCGGATCATCTGGGCCATGGCGCGGTTGATCACCATGACGCCAAGCCCCTCGCGCCGATCTCGCTTAGTGAACGTTCGCCCTTTGATCAAAGGGATGCCCAGCGTCTCGAAGTAGTCGGCACTGACAGAGTCGAACAGCGCTTCCGTACCTTCTGTCTCTTCTCTGCCCACGATCGAGAAGTTCAGACCGATTCCGCTACCGGACAGCGGCAGGGTCGTGCCGGCGCATGCGGATGTGACGCCGGGGAGGGTCGCGACACGATCGACCACTTGCCGATAGAGCTCAGCTCGGCGATCATTGTCGGCGTAAGTAGCACGCGGAAGCACCATTTCAAAGGTCATTATGCTTTCCGGTTGGAAACCGAGATCGACGTTCGTAAGTCGCATGAAACTGCGCATCAGCAACCCGGCGCCAACGAGCAGGACCAACGCCACGGCCACTTCAGATACTACGAGGAAGCCACGCAAGCGATGTCGGCCAGCTGACGCGGTCGTGTACCCGCCCTCCTTGAGTGACGCCGGCAGGTAGAGCCGTGTAGCGTTAAGCGCCGGGGCGAGGCCAAACACCAGGCCGGTGCCCAATGCGACCACAAGCGTAAAGGTCAGGACCCAACCATCGAGGCCGATGTCTTCCACGCGCGGAATGTCCTGCGGGATGATGGCGACGAGCGCATCCTTGCACCACAAAGCCAGCAAGATGCCTAACACCCCTCCCAGAATCCCCAACAGCGTGCTCTCGGTGAGAAGCTGGCGGATGAGTCGGCCACGACCCGCGCCGAGCGCCGCGCGCACGGCGAGTTCTTGCCTACGACTAGCGCTGCGAGCCAGCAGCAGATTGGCCACGTTTGCACAGGCAATGAGCAGGACGAGCCCGACGGCGCCAAGGAGAATGAGGAGGGTGGGGCGCACATCCCCGACGACCTGCTCGTGCAACGGGACGACGTTTACGCCGCGTCCGGTGTTGGAGTCTGGGTACTGATGTTCGAGCCGAGCGGCGATGGTGTCCATATCGGCCTGAGCTTGCCGCAGCGTGATGCCGGGCTTGAGTCGTGCGATCGTTCTAAAAGTGTGTCCTCCGCGGTTGTCCAGCCATCTCTCTGCGACGCCGGTCGGTGTCCAAAGTTCGGCCCCTGAGATCCGGACGGGAAAATCAAAACCCTGCGGAAGTACACCGACGACGGCAAACTCGATGCCGTCGAGCATCAGAGTCTGTCCGACGAGATCCGGATTCGCTGCCAAGTGTCGCCGCCAGAATCCGTCGCTCACCACAACCACGTTCGGGGCACCGGCGCGATCCTCCTCGGGACGAAAGGTGCGGCCAATCGCAGCGTTCACCCTGAGTGCAGAGAAGAAGCCGGTGGAAACGGCGGCCCCACGGATGCGCAGAGGCGCATCGACGCCTGTCAGGGTGAAGCTGCTCGACCGGATAGCGCCGATCTCCTCGAAGACGTCATTTTGCGCTTTCCAATCCTCGAAGTCGGGATACGACACAAAAGACTGGTCGCTGCCTCTTTCTTCGTTCGTCTCCCAGACCATCACCAGTTCGCCAGGGTGGTCGTAAGACAATGGGCGGAGCACCACGGCGTTGATCACACTGAAGATCGCTGTGTTCGCACCGATTCCAAGAGAAAGTGTCACAATGACGACAGCCGTGAACCCCGGTCGATTGACCAGATTACGGAGCGTGTAGCGAAGATCCTGAAGCAGATCGCGCATCTGACTTCTCCTATTCGTACCTTAGTGCGATCATTGGATCAACTTTCGTCGCACGGCGGGCGGAGATGTAACAAGCGGCCAGGGCCACAACACCCAATACCAAGGGGACGCCGACAAAAGTCACTGGGTCGGACGCACTGACTTCGAAGAGCAAACTTGACAGAACGCGCGATCCGGCAAGCGAGAGAACGAACCCGATACCGAGCCCGACGGCGGTCAGAGTCAGACCTTGTTTCAGAACGAACCGCAGCACGTCACGGCGCTGTGCGCCCAGGGCCATGCGAAGGCCTATCTCGCCTCTTTTCTGGCGGACTGAGTAGGCCACGACACTGTAAACGCCGACGGCGGCCAGAAGCGTCGCAGCTCCCGCAAACAACGACAGCAGAAGCGTGACGAAGCGTGTGCCCGAGATGGAATCCGAGAGAACGGCCGCCATAGCCTGAAGATTGTAGACCGGAAGCCGCGAATCGAGTGCCGCTATCACACGGCGCAAGTCGTCGGCAATGAGTGTCGGGTCTACTGCACTTCGCACGACAACTGACCTGACCCGTTCTCCTGGCGCTTGCGCCAAAGGCACGTAGACCTCGCGAGGAGCATCTTTGTCCAAGCCAAACCGTTTGACATCGGACACGACGCCAACGATTCGGGCGGAACTGCCGACGAAGCGAAAGCTCTCCCCAATGGGGTCCTCGCCACCCCAGAACTCTCGGGCCATTCTCTTATTGATGATCGCGACAGGCGGTGATTCCGTATGATCGCCCTCATCAAACAGTCGCCCCTTTTCAAGCTGCTGGCCAACAACGCGATGGTAGTCGCGACTGACCCATTGAAATTGGGCGTTGCTCGACGTAGCGCTGCCAGGCACGATCGGGGCACTGTCTCTCTGGACTCCCATGTTGGGCGCCCAGTCGCTGATCGGTATGGCCGTCGTGAACCCGGCTGACAGGACACCTGGGAGTGTCTCGATTCGCTCCTGGAGCTCTCGAAAGAAGTCGTCGGCATCGTGATCCTCGGGATAGTGAACCTCCGGAAGGGCGACTCGCATGGTCAGAACGCGCTCAACGTCAAACCCCGGATCAAGCACTCGAAGCCGATAGAGCGTTTTGAGCAACAGCGAAGCAC
>JBARRC010000729.1:0-3955 GCA_049644045.1 Phycisphaerae bacterium | reverse complement strand
GCCCGGAGCCGCACGACGGGATCGTGCGCCGACCGTCACGGTCTGCCAGTGGCCGATTCCCGGCCAACCGTGCTGGTGTTGTCATCACCGCCTGCGACCGAACCGCTGACGGAGCACGACTCACTTGGCGTATAAAGAGTATGGAGGGGGCAGCCGGCTGGTCGGTTGCCCAAAGTATCAAAACAGACTGGAGGCAATCAGATCATGAGTAAGTTCGAGCGAAGAACGGTATTCGACGGAAACGACGCGGTAGACAACCGAGAGATGAAGCACATAACGGCGGACGGATTGCGGGAGATCACGGACAGGCTGCTGACCTTCACAGCCGAGACGTTCGACGACGGGTGCCCGGCTCATGCGCTCGTGGTCAACGCCTGCGGGGAATTCGTGTGCGTGATGCCGGACGTATGCATGCAGGACAAGGACTGTTTCGCCGAAGCCGTCGCCCAAGTCGTGGATGACGGCGATGGGGCCGTCGGACACGGAGGGAGCAGAAGATGAACGAGATGAGCGAATGCGGACTGAGAGTGATCGAGACAGAGAAGAAGGCGGGCCTCAGGCCGGCTCCGGCCTTCGCGGAGAAGGGGCTGGCCACCCACTCCTGCAACGTGGGCATCCTGTGCGGACACGGGTGCCTGTACTGCAGCACGGCAGCGGTGAACAGGCACAGCGTGCGGCGGGTGTGCGACGGCGCGACGCTGCGGATGTCGGACGGCGTAGCGATCCTAGCCGAAGCCGACAAGTTCGTGGGCTCCGTGGACAGGGACGCCAGCCGCATGCAGCCGGGCGTCGTCGAGCTGTGCACGACGGTGGACGCTTGGTCGCCCGAGGCGCAGGAGCACGACCTCGGCAGGCGGTGTCTCGACGCCATCCTCAAACACCCCGGGTGGACGGTCAGGGTGCTGACGAAGAACGCTGCCGTGGCCAAGGACTTCGACCTGATCGACAGGCATCACGACCGCGTGCTGGTGGGGCTGAGCATCACCGCCCCGGCCAGCCTCAGCCGGGTGCTGTCCGTGCTGGAGCCGAACGCATCGACCAACCTCGAGCGCATGCAGGCTATGGTCGAAGCCCACGAGCGCGGGCTGCGGACGTTCGGGATGCTGTGCCCGCTGATCCCCGGCATCATCGGGACGGAACACCTGCGTGAAATGGTCGCGTTTATCCAGTCCGTGGGTGCCGAGGAGATATTCGCCGAGACCCTCAACGCGAGGGGGGCGAATGTGGATGAGTGCGGCGAAGCGCTCGATGCGGCTCGGATCGACTCGAACGCGTTCAGAGAAGGCATGGGGAGCCGCGACGTCTGGTCGGCGGTGACTTTGGGGTATGCCCAGGTGATCGCTGGCGCGACCGTCCCGGTCAAGTACCTGCAATACCCGACGCGGCTGACGAAGCAGGCGCAGGAGATGATGAAGCAGTACGACCATGTGGTGTGGCTCTAATGATGAAGCGACGGCGATGGGGCCGTCAGAAACGGAGGACAGAGAGATGTTCGAAAGATGCAAGTGTGGCAGCTGGCTGATGATGAGTAACCAATTCCAAATGCGTTCAGGCCAGTCATGGTGGCGCGATCTGCTGGATCGCGTGTCGGGCCAGGCGATCCAATACCCGCGATCGAGAACCATCATAAAGTGTAGCAAGTGCGGCTGGACGAACGAAGGAGAAGCAGGTTGGGACACGGACAAGGCGGGCGATTTCGTGGACAGGAATCTGAGACTCATCGCGGAGCTGGCGCAGGAGGAAGGCAAATGAAGAGGAAGATGAAACCGGAAGACATCAACGACAGGGCTGTGAACCGGATAGCGGAGAAGCTGGCGAACATGCCGTGCGTCCCGGAAGGCGAAAGCTGCAAGCCGGGCGACGGCGTGCTCTGCCGCATCTGCCAGACATGTGGTCAGCCTCAGTTGGCTGACGAAGGTTTGAAGTGCCGCCAATGCGGCGCGGAAGACATTACGAAGAAGGGGGGAAGATGATGAGCAGAGTGACGGACTGTCCGAAGCGCGGCGGAGACAACCTGGCGAAGTGGCCGGTCGTTGCCTTCGGTCGGCCATACCGTGCGACCGCGGCGCGACCGTGGCGTTCTCCTGTCGCCGTTGGACCCGCTGCTGTGGGACCGGGCCCGCGTCCAGCGACTCTTCGGCTTCAGCCAAATCCTTGTGATCTTCAAGCCGGCAGCGCGACGCACCTACGGCTACTACTGCCTGCCCGTGCTCTCAGGGGAGCGACTCGTCGCCCGCTTCGACCTGAAGGCCGACCGCAAGATGGGCGTGCTGCGCGTCCTGTCCTGCCGATTCGAGGCAACGGGCAACTCAGATCCCGCCGCGAGCCGGGACGGCGAAGCGGCGCGATCCGCACTCTCTCGCTATGCCAACGCACTCAAACTGAAGCCGACAGGGTGGCGTCTCGCGTGACGTGCAACGCGGTGAGATCCTCCGTGCGACGGTCACTTGACCAAGCCGCTTGAACGAGATCGGTGCCGCGGACATCCGGACGTCCAGCGTCGGACACGTGTGATGTCCGGGGCTGATCGGCGCCGAAGCCGTAGGCAGGGATTAACACACCGCAGTGCAGACCCACCGATTACGCGGGGCATCCGCTGTCTCCAGCGCGGCCGCTGCGTGCTGGAGACGCAGGGATGCCGTGGCCCGGTCCTTTGGTGCGCCCAAGGACAGCTCATGGGCAGCTCGTAGCGCCCCCCTACGGCGACCATACCGGTCGACGGCCTGACAGATGACGTGAGAACCGCACTAAACCGTAGGGCACCGAATGGCCGCGGATGATTCCCCGCAACAACCAGCTTCAGTGGCCACTCTTCCGCATGAGGTGTGTCACTGGCTGGAGGAAAAACTGCGCTGGCAGGATCAGAGCGAGCCAGTTCGTGTGCGACACTCCTTAACACGCTTTGCTCGGTGACGTGTCGCAAACGGCACGGAGGATGCCTCAGACTCCGAGCATTGCCGACAGGGGTGGTCGGAGGCCCGCCACGAAGAACATACTCTGCCTACGCCCTTGCGTCGCGTCTCGCCTCCCAGCTCAGAGTGAGGAACGGAGGATGATGGGCTTTAGCGCATCATCGCCGCGCACGATGAACCGCGCGCCAGTTTCGTCGCGAACGGCTTCAAGCCATAATGGTCAACTCTCGGCCATCCTCGGCCTTTCCAATCACATCGACCGATTCATGTGAAGAGGCGGAACACTGCGCCTACGAACAACACCAAGGCTGGGAACACCAGTAGGGCAAACAGCCAACGCAACCACCCACCAATCGGACCGATCCATCCGTAGAATCCTACTGCGGCCAATAGCCAGACGATGAGATTAACCCAACCATCGCTTTCTACAAGTCGCACCAGTCTCCATTGTTCCGTCGGTTCGCCGGAAAGCCCGATCGTTACGAGCGCAATGATCCCGTAGAAAAGACCCGTCAGGGACGCAAACACACTTTTGCCCCCGACAATAACCCATCTAGCTTCCTCAAACGCACGCCAAACGTCGCTCTCAGTATATGGGCCAATTCCGAGCAGCACCCAGTACACGACAATTAGGACGCAATACGCGGCGAAGCACCACAAGGCTGCATTGTATCCCACGTCACCGACCCCCGCACACGTCCCGAGAAACAGGGTTGCGACGAACACCGCAGCCAAAGCGACAATGTCGATCCAATGCAATGGCAGAGGGTAAACATAGCCCCGTTTCCCCCTCAACACCTCCGCCGCTTGTCCCTGCAGGTACCAAGCATAGGCATCGATAAAGACAAACGACCCCAGAAGCCAAACGGCAATCGCCTGATACGCCCTGTCGGGTCGGATCACTAATAGAGCACCTGCACCCAGGGCAGCCAAGACCGAACCCATGTACAGCGCGGAATTGATATGTAGTGACATCGCTCATCTCCGAACGCGACTGGGCAATCGCGGCACTGTCATTGGCTCTGTTCCGCCCAATACTTCAG
>JBARRC010000728.1:0-3581 GCA_049644045.1 Phycisphaerae bacterium | reverse complement strand
GCCAGAGGACCGAGAAGGGATTCTCGGTCCAGCGAATGGTGTGGCACCGGTTTTCAACCGGTGGAGGCCACAGGTTACAAACCTGTGCCACACAGTACCTCAGGCTCACAGGCCAAAAACCCGTGCCACACTACAAAACCCATGCCACACTATGTCAAAAACCCGTGCCACACACTACCTCGGGCCCGTCAGTCGCAGGACGAAGGCCGCAGCATCGGTGGCGCCCATGTATTCGTCGTCATTGCGATCCATATTCTTACATGCATCGTTCGCCGTGAGTGATTGCCCAAAGCAGTTCTGCAAACAAACCACGTCTGCCAGGTCTATGTCGCCGTCACTGTCACAGTCGCCGAATGGATCGGGTGCGACATCCGCCACGGCATCGATCTCCGGCGATTTCTCGCCGAAGACATTTAGGATTGCGTCAGTGGGATTCGTGAGACGAATGAAATCAAACCCCGGCAAATCGGCCAGTAGCCCGGTGTCAGCGTTGATCGCCCAAGCGATATCGAAAGCGTCGCCGCCACCGGCACGCTCCGTAATGCCCACGGTGAATGGGTCATCTGGGACGGTGTAGAATTCCTCCGGTGTGATCAGTAAATCGTCGGGCACATTGTCCACATCCATGTCTCCCAGCACGAGTGTCGGTGTGTATTCCGCATAGCCATAGATGCCTTCGACGCCATCCTCCGCCGAAGGATTCTCTATGATCAATTGGGCGAACAGCTCCGGTGGCAGTTCGTAAGCGCTGGTTGTCCAGGTTCCCGAATGCCCGGGCGGAACCCACGAAAGTAGCTCTGGTGGAATTTCCGTGTCCGGATCGTCGTCCCAGGTTTGTGTAGCATACTGCTGAGCCGGGTCTGTTATGTGTGAACCGGGAATGAGGTACCAACCTTCGTCTTCGTCAATCTGTCCATTCCCGTTTACGTCCAGGGCAATCTCGATCGTAGCGCACTCGGCCCAGTGTCGTTCGGGGTCTCCGTCGCGCCAGAGGGCATTCCCGAATACGATAGCGTCGACGCCGAACAGGTTTAATGGATCATCCTCGACAGTATGATCGAAACGGAGCGTAATCGAGCCGCCGAACCCGCCCAGTGTCACGACGGAGTCGTCGTTGCCGTCTTCGGTCCCTCCGCCGTCTGGTGGACCCAAGGCCTGTCGCGGATCATTGAACTCTTCTACTTTAGCAAACTGCCCGGGCGCCGGGGCAAACTCGATCACCGACGTGGCAAACGGACTGTCGGCCAAGGATGCAGCAACCAAGGCCCCAATGGCAACGTAACTGCCAACCCAACAACTTCGTGAAAATGCCACGTGAGAATCCCTTCAGAATGTGTGGCACCGGTTTTCAACCGGTGGGACTCACGGGTTAAAAACCCGTGCCACACGTCGCCGTATCGTTAGGGTACCGACCGTGAGCAAAGACAGGATCATTATGACAAGGCCCCACTCCGATACCGTAGGGATGTCAGTTGACGGAGCTGCGTACACGTACACCCTGGTCGCGCCAAAATCCATAAGATATAGTTCTTCGGTGACCGAGTTATAGTTCACCGTGTAGAAATTGAAGGTGCTGTCTGAATCCGGGTCCAACTGACGCACGTCTGCTGGATCGTTGGGATCGGCCGGCCCCAGGCCCATGATCGCATCACGTACGGCAGAGGCCCGTACCAATGCGGCGAAGTCGACGTCGGTTCCCCCGATGAAGTCACCCCCGCCAACGTGCAGATTGCCCTCGACATCGAACCCCAAACTCGCGGCAGACAGAATGTCGACCACGAGTGTGCCGTTCGTGAAAAAATCCAGTGGCGTTCCGCCCTCCAACACCGCTGTCCAGGCCGCGTGATCGAAGACTCTGACCTCTCCGGTCTCTTCCGGATCGCCACTCGCAAGCCCGTTGCCAGTGTAGAGATTTCCATTCGAATCAAACGCGATACCCGCCGGAGCACCATTGATGTTCTCGATGATGACCGGATTGATCGGGTCTAACGGATCGGGACTAGTGATGTCCAGCAGGGTTACATTATCAAGATCCGCGCCCGATAGAGCCAGGCGTGTGTCGTCATACCACTCGGCATCGAAGTGAAACGCGGTGAACCAGGACCCGGAAAGAGTTGTTATCTCAAAAATGCCCACTCGGTCGAGATTGTCACCAACTGCCATCTTGGTCCCGTCGGGGGATACCCGAACGAAAGCCGCAAAGGGGTTCAAGTTGGGCTCCGGAAGGGCCCCGTGCAAGGCGAAGTCCCGCGATCCCGCAGTCGTCTCAACATAGACGTCCGCACCAGCCAAAACCACGATGCGCCCGTCCGTGAGCACATCGAACACGTCCGCACCAGACGGCAAATCGAAGGTTCCCTTCAATACAAAGTCATCAAACACATCCGCTTTGACTGAGCTCGGAACGAGCGTCGGCGCAAGGGCGACAAAAGCAAGAAACTGCACATGTGCTCGACACCGTATTAGATCTGGCATGTTTACCATTACCACCACTCCTCTGGCTACGGCTGAATCAGGCAGCCGACAAGCCGGTGTAAAGAAAAATCCCGGTACCCCACGAATGTGAAGCACCGGGATCAAGAACTCTCACACGGGCAAGCTGGACAAACCGTACGATCGTCATCAACGGTGGTTCGCGCAGCGGCCTCGTGTCGACTATGATCAAGGCACCCCATCATCCGAAGGCACCACGTCAACAAGCAACAATCACCGGCAGGTTTTCTGGCTTACGGATCATCCTACTAACCACGCCTTCTCCACAGGTAAGCGTGCTGCGTACGTGGCAGCACACCCGGTCTGCGAATGGCCTTTACGTGGCGTTCGTCCCCGATCACAGCGGCGGGTCCACGGTGGATTCTCACCACCTTCCCTCTCGGTCCGTTTCGAGACGGACACCGGCAATCGCGAGCTATTCACTTGTCAAAGACGGCCGAGCCTGATCGGCCATGGCGGACATATACATCGCTCATCGACCGAGGTCAAGGGAAATCTCTTGATTCGGCTTGTATGCATTCGGGAGCATCGCGGAGCCTCTCTATATTGACGGGTGCCGGCCTCCTACCGTATCTTTGTGCGCATGTCCGCATCTGGAACAGACGAACGAACACCATGTCCACCCGGCGTTTTGAAGCTTGTCGAGCGGATGCTGTCGTTGCACGAGCAGCTTGACGCGGCCAAGACGCCGGTGGACAAAACGGGCAGGCCAGGACATGGTCGGCCGCTTCCTTACGGGCGCGGCTCGGAATCACGGCCGCTTCCTTACGGGCGCGGTTCGGATCGGATCGAGGCCACGGATCGGCAGATCGACCAGCTCGTCCACGAGCTCTGCGGCCTGACCGACGACGAGATCAGGATCGTCGAGGAGGCGACACAGAGATGACTCTAACGGTGGAATCTCGCGGTGGAGTGCCGATCCGGCTGACGGCTGAGCGGTGGGCGCACATCGTCGACTACATCGTCAAGCACACCGTCGCGAAACTGCTGGAGGGCAAGACACCCGCCGACCTGGGCTCCATGCTCGAACAACGCAAACATCGCCGTGCCAGTGATCAGAACCGCGACCGTCAGGAAGTGGATAGAAC
>JBARRC010000727.1:0-2117 GCA_049644045.1 Phycisphaerae bacterium | reverse complement strand
CCCTGGCACTGATCAAGATTTGGCCTGGCGCAAAGCTGTCAAGTTCGCTTCCGCCCGAGGACCCGCTAAACACCGATTGCCCCGATCGACCATACGGCGACCCCACTCCGGAATATTCTTCGGTGATGGAGAGCGGTTTCCCGATGGACTGTCCCAGTTCGGCGGCCATTTTTACCGCCTTCGCCTTGGCATTTTTCAAGGCTAGAGTCATCGCCTGTTCTCGCCGTTCTCGTAACTCGGATGTCCTCAGACTGATGCGGGGCACGGTGCGCGCATCGTTCTTCAGGGCCGTCGCAACGAGCGTCTCGAACTTGGAGAGATCGGTCAGCCTTACAAAAATCGTGCATCGGCACTCATAACCCAGAAAATCCTCGCGCCGGGATTGGTCTCGGTGAACCGGGTTGATGCTAAGGCGTTCCGTCTGAATGTTGGGCAGATCCACGCCGAGTTCTGTGATGCTTTGGATGACCCGCCGCACCGCGTCGGAATTCTTACCCAGTGACGCCTCCACATCAGGGTCGATCGTCTCCACGCCTAGTTCGATGGTGGCTTCGTCGGGGGTCACGAGAATCTCACCATCCCCGTTAACAGTGATTAGGCGCGGCCATTGTCCTTTTTCGGCTTCCACCTTGTTTGGGGATCCAAGGAACACAAGCAGTGGAATAACGATTAGTCGTGTCATGGTTTCATACCTTCGTGGGCAACACTTGAGAATCCTTATTAACGCTTCCTGTGAATGCGAAAAAAAGCCGGCACTTGCCTGAGGCCTTCCGGATTACGCCGCGGCTTCGGTCATTGTCGGCATAAGTAGCGGCCGACGTCCTCGCCGGCCGTTGTCACCTGGCGCCCATGCCGTTGCCGGCGACACGTCATACCACGTGCTATATTTCGACAAACGCCTTTGACCATGGCCAGGCCCTCCAGTCCTCCGCCAAGCCATCCTTCACAGGGTTGTCCATGATATACCTGAGTACGCGCTGGGCCGTTTCGCCTTCACGGCAAATGTGGTCGTAGCACGAGCGCTGCCACAATGCGTCGATCCCACGATGGTGCTTCGCCCAGTGGCCGGTGAAGCTTTTGAACCTCTGCAGCCAGGTTCTCAGTTCCACCGCGGAGGTTCCCGGTGACAGCAGCACGTGAAGATGTTCAGGCATCAGACAGTAGCCATACAGCCGGTATCCCAGTTGCTTGCAGACGACCTCCACGCTGCGGCAAACCTGGTGAGCCAACTCCGCGTCCTCGAAAGGTTGTCCGGTCCGCGCCGCGATGACCAGGTGGATATCGAGGTCGGCGGCATAATCTGCCCGCGGATGGCGAACGGCCCGGCTGGTTCCAAACGTCTTATACACCCGGGTTGGTCTGTGCTGTTGCATTCCGCGTGCCTCCCAAGTTCGGCCGGCGGGGACGCCGGCCGCTACACCGGCGGGGACGCCTCCTTAAGCCCGCTTCCGTTTCACCGGATGACTTCGATCATAACTCATCATCAGCAAAACGTCAGCCCCTCGGGAAGTCCAACCATCCATCTCCATCGAACATCGACAGGTGTGGCGGGCTGTCCAAAAACGCGCGAAGCACGTCTACATCGTGCGAGTGGATGATATACGTGGATGGAGTGTAAGAGAGGGATGCACCAGTCTTTTGAGCGGCGACCGCTTCGGACGCACTGCTGCAGAATCCGCCGATGGATTCCGCGCCGGCGTCGCGGGCCTGATGCACCAAATGGTCGAGCACTGCGGCATGACGACCCGGTGTCGCAAGCATCTCGACGACGGTGCCGGTACCGTCGTGGTCGAGCAGCCACACGTACCACCCGATGGGGTCTCGACCATCGCGGACGACGTGCGCGAACGTCCCCGGCTGGTCCGAGTTTCTGAGGGTATGAAGCTTCCATTCAAGATCGCGCGCGTCGAACGCCGGATGAAGACGTATCCCTTCGAACGCGCGTCGGTGCACGGTCTCGAGGTCACACAGATCGGGCGTTTCCCACTGGCCCAAGGTCTTTGTCCGAGACCGACCGCCGGACACAAACGGCCTCACCAGGTGGCGCAGCGCTCCCAGTCTTTGCGAGCGGCCAAGTCGACGCGCGAAGCACTTGCCCGGACGAACCACCTTATGCC
>JBARRC010000726.1:0-2410 GCA_049644045.1 Phycisphaerae bacterium | reverse complement strand
GAGCGATGCACATAGCGATCGACCAGACGAACCACCTGAGCCGGGCGGTCGAGGGGCCGGGGTTGAAACCTCGTGCCACACGGCCGACGTTGGCTAAATCCGGGGTTTGACCATTCTTGACGAGCAGATTCATGACTCCAATCCTCCTCCACGACGTCACATCGGATTCGGCTATCAGACAAGCACGGTTGAGTACCTTTGACATTGTATCCGATTTGCTCGCCTGGTGCAGTGAAAAAAAAGACGCCGGTGCCGCCGGTCTGCATGTTGATCTTTCGCCGGGGTGCTGTCAGGATGGTTCGCGCTGGGGGCGTTTGGCGTGGTCAAACCAGATTTACAGCAGGGGTGTCTGTCCCGGGTGTGTGGGGCGGCCCTTACCGTATGCGCGGTGGTCACGACTGTAGCCGCACAGCCGCGCGCGCCGAGCCAGGCTTCGGATTCGTTTGTCAACCAGCAGCGCGCGGTAGAGAGACGCCTTCGCAAGGAGTTTGACGCGGAAGTCGGTGACGCCCAACGGGCTTTGTTCGATTGGGGCGGATGGTACAGCTCGTATGTGTTTCTCTTCGATGACGGTGTCGAGAGTTCACGAACACTGCGCCGTCACGATCTGCGTCTGTGGGGCCGGTTGGTTCTCGACAAGGGGGCGCACGAGTTCTACGCTCGCACACGTTTAAGTCTTCTCGATTTTAACGCTGGTGACTCTTACGATGGTAACGACGACGACGTGGAAGGCCCCAACCTCGAGCGCGGCTATTATCGGTTCAACCTTGCCAAGGCGATCGCCGCAAATGAAGACCGCGCGATTGGCTACAACCTGGTGGTCACCGCCGGCCGAGACCTCGTGCAGTTCGGCGGCGGCATCACGCTCGCCGCGCCGCTCGATCACGTGTCGATCCGCGGCACCTACCGCGCCGTCGAGTTCACGGGCCTGGCCGGGAAGACGGTCGGCAGCACTCAGGACTTCGATCTGTCTCGTACGGCGACGCGTACGCGCCGTAACTTTTTCGGCGGGCAGGTGAAATACCTCGGCCTCGAACGCCATGAACCGTTCATGTATGCCCTATGGCAGCGGGATCGCAACAGGGAGGCTCTTTTTCAACCGTTCCAGAGGTATGACTACGACTCATTTTACCTCGGGATCGGCTCGATGGGTGAGGTGGTCAAAGGGCTTCGCTATGCGGCCGAGTGCGTCTACGAGACCGGGCGCAGCTTCGGCCACGGACAGTTTCTCCACGACAACGACATTTCCGCCTGGGCCGTCCAGGCTGAGCTGGAGTACCTCTTTCCGGGTAAGCACAAAGCAAAAGCGTCGATCGAATACCTTTTCGGCAGCGGTGATTCGGACCGTTTCGCAAGCCCCACCAATACCGCGGGCGGGAATGTGGGGCATTTCGCGGACACCAGCTTCATCGGCTTCGGATATCGTGATACGGGTTTGTCATTCGCACCGCGCTACAGCAACCTGCACATGTGGCGGGCGGGCGCTTCCTGCTACCCTTGGCCGAAGCACGACAGACTCAGGCACCTCGAGCTCGGCACCGACTGGTATCTCTACCACAAGCACCACCGCGATGCCGCGGTCTCGGACCCCACGGCCTACGTCCGTTCGGGCTACCTGGGTTGGGAGATGGACTACTATGTCAACCATCAGGTCACGGCGGATGTATCATGGACGGCCCGCTGGGGTGTGTTCTTTCCTGGGAGTGCTTTTGGTGACTGCAGCCCGCGGACGTTCTTTCTGGTCGGATTGACATGGAGCTTCTAAGAGCCTATCCCATAATCTGTGTGGCACCGGTTTTCAACCGGTGGAACACATGTGTCCTGCGCGTTGGGGTCGCCGGCCTTAGCTTTGGCGTCATCGTGTTTCTCGCGGGTTGCGCCGCGCCGCAGCGTACCTTCCGTCCCGCACAAGACCCGGCCACGCTCGATGACGTGTCGTTTCTCCATTACCTGGCTACTGTCCCTGTTGTAACGGTGGACGAAGGGATGCGAGCAGTGCTCCTGCTTACCGACACTACTGTCAAGCGAGCAACGTTCGATCAGCGATTCAAAGCCTTGCGCCGTCTCGGTGCGGTGAAGACCGCCTGGCATTTGAGGTCGGGTCAGATTCTTAACAAAGGAACGCTTGCCCACATGCTTCGCACCCTCTGCGACTTGCCCTACAGTGTTAATGAGCGACTCGCCCTGGCGACCGGTCTTGGTGATCGCCGGTATGCCCTGAAAACGTGCGTGTATGAGGGGCTGCTGCCGTATGGCCTGCCTCACGATCCCGTCGCGGGTGGCGAAATGCTATCCGCATTGACCGAAGCGGAGCGCTATCTGGAGTCGAAGTCGCGGAACGCGCCGTAAGTATCCTTTTTTTAATAAGTTATGAGGAATGCCCGTTTTGAGGCGTTTGGGGCGGCCACTG
>JBARRC010000725.1:0-3186 GCA_049644045.1 Phycisphaerae bacterium | reverse complement strand
TACAGAGCGACACGAATTATTCGCATGTGCCACAGAGAATGGCCGCACCCCCCGTGGTTGGGTTGATACGGAATATGCTTGACAACCCAGCGTGATTCGCTGATAATACACCTCTCATTTCAGGAGGAATGACGATGCGATGTCTCATGTTTGCCACACTCATCTGGTCGATGACGCCCCTTGACACGCCGGGCCAACCATCCGACATAGGCGAAGGCTCAGCCAGGGTGCCAACCTGTGACACCACGTATGTCGGCCCGCCCGGCGGGCGCTGGGAGAATCCGCGGAACTGGGAGCCGTTCAGGCCGCGGGCAACGGATGTGGTCTGCGTTCCCGCAGACGAGGCGGGACGAGCCACCGTCGCATTACCCCGTAGCGTGCAGACGGTTGTCGTCCCTCGCAGACCGAAGTCCGCGCCGTCGGGTCTGACGACCCGACCTACCGCTTCCGCTCCCTCTTTCGGCGCGTGCTGTCTGGGTTCGGAGTGTATCGAAACGGACGCCATCGACTGCCGGGACCAGGGGGGGTACGTGATCCAGTGGGTGCCGACCTGCAACGAGGGGACCTGCGCCACGGGTGTGTGCTGCAAGGATACACCGGCGTGTCTGGACGACGACGGCAACGGCGGCCCCGTGGATGAAGCGACATGCGATATTGCGGGGGGCATCTACGTCGGCGGGGCACTCTGCGATGAGACCGACCCCTGCCAGCGCTACCGGATTCCCGAAGGCTTCGAGATCGTCGAGGTCACACCCGGTATGGAAGCGCTGGAGCACAGGGAGCCGCGCCTCAACAACTGCGGCCAGATCGTGCTTCACATTGTAACGGAGACGGATCCCTGGAACACCGAGGTCTTCGTCTATGACAACGGAATGCTTACACAGTTGACCGACAACGAGGTCGGCGACAAGTTCCCCGACATCAATGACGAAGGCACGATCGTCTGGAATCGGGGATCATCTCCCGACGAACAAGTTGTAATGCTTCGCGATGGGCAGTTAACCATCCTTGCCGAGGGAAGCGTCGGGTCACCAAGTGTCAACAACTTCGGGCGTGTGGCCTGGTGCTTGCACACAGGTGGAGCTTGTGAGATCAGTGAGTTCAAGTCGGACATCTACTTCTACGATGGATACACTGTCCAGGAGATCAACGACGACGGGCTCTCGAACCTAAGTCCGGCGATCAACAACCACGATCAAATGGTCTGGGAGCGCGCCACCTACCCGTGTGGTGGTGGATTCGAAGACTGGTGGTCCGAGATCCTCTTCTACTCTGGAGGGTCGATCACCGTGCTCCCTCCAGCCAGCAGTCTTCCTCAAGGTCCCACCTGTATACTTCCAAGGCTCAACAACCGCCCAGAGGCTGTGTGGGCCGGCAGTCTGGGTGTGGAGTATTGGGACGGCGTCAACGACCCGGTCTTGTTGAGCGTGCTTTACTCCACCCCGGACATTAACGACCGGGGGGACATCGCTGCTATGGCCAATGGCGCACAGGGGCCTCCAGCTCAGATATGGCTGTTGCGCGACGAGGTCTTGTACCAGATCAGCACGAACCCCGACGTCAAGAGCCTTCATCCCAATCTCAATGAAGCCGGCGAGATCGCCTGGTGGTGGTATGACTACGACCCGCCGCAACCATCCGGGACGCGTTTCATGCGACGGATTCGCAATGGGGACGTGGACTTTGACGGGGACGTGGACCTGGACGACTTTATCCCCATGCCCGGCTGCTTCACCGGGCCGGTGGCCACCGACGGGCTGTGCCAGTGCCGCTTCTTCGACATCGACCACGACCGCGACATCGACATGGACGACTTCGAGCGCTTTGAAGGGTACTACACCGGCCCGCCATACGACTGCAACGAAAACGAAGTCCTCGACCTGCGCGACATCATCGAGGGCACCAGCGCCGACTGCCAACCGAACGGCATCCCCGACGAATGCGACATCGCCTCCGGCACCTCACTCGACGAGAACGAAAACGGCATCCCCGACGAGTGTGACTGTCCCCCGTCATCGGTGCCGCAGGGCGATCCGCGCGTGCCCGACGGGGGATTCGGCACGAAGAGCCGCTGCCTGTCCTTCACGGCCGGCGACGCGGGCAAGCCGCGGGCGATCCGGGTGACGTTTGCAGCTATGCCGCTGCAATTTTCCGGTCTTATGGGCCGGCAGATGTGGGTGGGTCAGCCGCAAGAGGTCAGTGAGGCGGCGGGCAGCACGGGCTCCACGCCGTCGCCGGCGTTCATGGCTGCGTCGCTGGAGTGCGATCCGGTGTATCTGGACTTTAGCGGGCTGGACGTGGTGCACGTCTTTGATCAAGGGATCGTGCCCGGCGCGACGTACGAGCTGCAGGCGATCGCCGAGGGCTGCGACACGGCGCTGGAGGAGAAGTATTCAGCCGCGCTGCCGATCACCACGAGCCTGTGGGGCGACGTGGTCGGTGACTGTTCCATGACACCATGTACGCCGCCGAATGGTGTCGTGAACTTCGACGACATCGCGGCGGGCGTCGACAAGTTCAGAAACCTGGCGGGTGCACCGCAGAAGTCGTGTATGGATATCGCCGGGGATCCGCCATTAGGCATCCCGGACAAGCTCTGCAACTTCGTCGACATCTCGTATACCGTCAACGCCTTCCGGGGCCTGCCGTACCCGTTCCCCGGCCCCAGCGGATGTCCTTGAATGCGGAATGCGGAATGTCGAATGCAGAATATCGAATAGCGAATGGGGGCCTCGTCGCGTACTACAATTCGCTATTCGCTATTCTCACTTCGCTATTCTCACTTCGCTATTCGTCATCCGCTGAACGTCCGCGCGGGCTAAAGCCCGCGGCTCGCGTACATCCGCGCGGGCTAAAGCCCGCGGCTCGCGTACATCCGCGCGGGCTTCAAGCCCGCGGCTCATCCGGCGGCTGGACGCCAGTTCAGGCATCGACTATCACTCTTGCATGATCGCTCAGCTTCTTGCTCACGCAACGGATGGATTCGCTGAGAGAACACCGCTGATCACGGAGCCGGCCGGTGTGTTGGCTGTGCTGCTAACGGTGCTGGCCGTGATTTTCTGGCTTACCCAACATCCGGTGGCCGGGCGGATCTTCAAGGTCGTTCCATCGCTGGTGTTCTGCTACTTCGTGCCGACGGCTCTTACCACGTTCGGCGTGATTCCTGACGAATCGGCGTTGTATACC
>JBARRC010000724.1:0-3634 GCA_049644045.1 Phycisphaerae bacterium | reverse complement strand
GGGCCGGTACACGCAGGTCCCCTCGGGATTAGCTCGCGGTGTTGGTCGGCGTAGATGATGATGGCCAGGCCGAGTTGACTCAAGTGCGACCTGCAAACGGTGAGCTTGGCGTTCGCGCGTGATTTGCTTAAAGCCGGTACCAGGATACTGATGAGCAGGCCAACGATCGCGATCACGACCAGTAGCTCGATCAACGTGAAGCCCTGCCTGTAGAGAGTGAACCTCTGCCTGACAGCCGATGTATACCGATATTGGACTGTATTCCCTCTCATCTGATTCTCAGCCTACTATTCTGCCGGGCGGAGACAAGTCCTTTCGCCTTCCCATAGTAAGGACCGACAGACTCGCGAACCACGGCTTGACCGCGACCCTGCGAACTGTATTCGGATTCTGCACAGATTCTCATTGAGGAACCTGCACCTACAAGGTTTATAAGACCTCGTAGTGTTACGTTCGCTTGAACTGCCGGTCGAGGTCGGCTTTGGTGAGGCGGAGCATCGTCGGCCGGCCGTGCGGGCAACTGCTCGACTTCTCGATCAGGTGTCTTTGTTGAAACAGGGCGTCGATTTCGTCCTGCGTGAGTGGGTCGCCCGCCTTGACGGCGGCCTTGCAGGCCATCATATCCAGGATATTGTGGATCACCACCTCGGTCCCGGTTTCCCCCGCCCGTTGAGCAAGCTGATCAAGCAGGTCGCGCATGAACGAGACGACGTCGGTATCCTTCAATAAGGCAGGGAAGGCATGGATGGCCACTGCGTCCGCGCCAAACGGTGCTACTTCGATTCCAAGCTGCTCGAGCAGTGCGGCGTTGGTTTCCAGCAAGGCCGCCTGCTGCGATGTAACGTTGAGCGTCTCGGGCAGCAGCAGACGTTGCGCTTGAAGCGGACCGGTCGTAATCCGCTGGCGAAGCTGCTCGTAGATGACCCGCTCATGTAGGGCGTGTTGATCCACGATGACAATGCCGTCTTCCGTTTCAGCCACGAGGTATAGATTGTGCATCTGGATGGCATGGGGTTGTGCGCCGACGGCGCCAGGAATGCCCCGCGCTGGCGCTTGGGGCTCTGATCCGTCATCTGGCGCTGACACTTGTGGTTCGGTGGGGGATTGCGGGGGGCCATAAAGCGACCGCCACATTTCCGCCGGGTCCATGGCTGGGGTTGGCGCTCCGCGGTCCGGTGGTCGGGTCACTTCGCCCGATCCTGTATAACCGCTACCACCTGGGCCGCCACGCGCGGCCGGTTGAATCGGCGTCGTCGCCCTGAGGACGGAGGCCATCTCGCGTCGGATGCGATTCTGCTCGCCCTCGTCGATCGGTTGTCGTGCATGGTCAGTTCGCAGGGCCGGCGTCAGGTCGCATCGTTGGAACGTCTCGCGCATGGCACTGAGCACTTGCGAATGAATCAGATTGGCGTCGGCCCAGCGGACCTCGATCTTCGTGGGATGCACGTTCACATCGACATCGCACGGGTCGATCGCCAGGAACAGAAAAACGACCCCGTGGCGGTTGGGCTCCATGAGGCCGCGGTACGCCTCCTTGACCGCGTGCTGGATGTACCGATCGCGTATGTAGCGCCCGTTGACGAATGTATACTGCCACTGCGTTGTCGCTCGCGATTGGGCGGGCGGGGCGACGTACGCCTCCAGAACCACGCCGCGTTCGTTTCGTTCGATCCGCAGCAGCGCCGAAGCCAGCTCCGGGCCGTAGAACTTGGCGATGCGTTCCACGCGCGTGTCGCAGGCGGGCAGGTTTTGCGTAACGCGACGGTTGTTGGTCAATTCAAAGGCGACCTGGGGCACAGCCAACGCCACGCGGGCAAGCTGTTCATTGATGTGGCCCACTTCCGTCGACGGCGTGCGTAAGAATTTCCGGCGTGCGGGCACGTTGAAGAACAGGTCGCGGACCTCGACGGTGGTTCCCACCGGACACCCGGCTGCCTTTGACGACTCGAAATGCTCCCCCGCGACACGCACTTCATGCCCTTCAATCGCATCGGGCCGGCGCGAGGCGATCCGCACCTTGGAGACGGACGAGATGCTGGCCAGTGCTTCGCCGCGGAACCCCATGGTCGCAATCGAGTATAGATCGTCTTCGGTGCCGATCTTGCTCGTGGCGTGCGGGGTGGCCGCGAGGCGAAGCTCCTCCGGCGACATGCCGGACCCGTCGTCGGTTACCCGTATGAGCTGTTTGCCGCCGTCCTCGATGGTGACCGCGATCCGGCCAGCCCCGGCATCGATCGCGTTTTCGAGCAGCTCTTTGACCACGCTTGCCGGGCGCTCGACGACCTCCCCGGCTGCGATCTTGCTCACCAGCAGATCGGGTAGGATCCGAATTCGACAGTCGGTGCTCATCGCGCGGTGCCCAAGAGACCGACTGGAAAGTCGGTCCCACAAAAAGTCGCGGGGACTTATTCTTTAAGCCGATCTAACAAAACGAACAATCAGTAATTCTATCCCGTGCGAGGCTCCGCGCGGGCTAAAGCCCGCGGCTCGCTTTGTTGCACGGTCCAGGACAGATTCAACTCCACCCTTGGCGATGTTGATGGTGCCGGAGTATAATGACTGGGGCTGGTCCAATCAAAAGGGCACGCATCGTGCACGCAGTATCGAGCCTCTTGCCGGGCGGTGAATTGCTACAAGAAACCCGAGAAGGCGCTTCCCGATGGGTTGTGAAACAAAACAAACACAAGAACAAATAACAGGCTTGCCGCGACCGGTTCTGCTTCGAATCGAAGGACCCGCGACCTCCGCGGAGCTGCGAGAACAATATGGAGGTGCCGTCACAGCCGGGTTCGACGGCATTGAACTGGCGTTGCACGCAACCGGGAACGGGGGGAGCCGTGTAGCGGCGGATGACGAACCAGACCTCGCTACCGGTACGGTGGAAGACAACTTGGAGATAGGCGTCGTTGCGGCGCGATGTTTTGCCACGGACATCGCGGCGGCCGCAGCCGAAGTCACAACGCTTATCAAAAACGCGGCGTCACTGCACGCCCAATGTCTGAATCTGACAATCCCACCGATCGCCCGAGCGGCTGGCGACGAAGGGTTCACTTCTTACCAGGACTCGCTCAACTTCGCGTACAAGCTCCTCGATCGCACGCGATTCGAGGCGGAGGCTACCGGCGTGGCCGTCGCGCTCGAGGCCGGCGCCGATGGTGGCCTGCTCTCGCCGGTCGAGCTTCGCGAGATTATCGACGCCGCAAACTCATGGGCGGTCGGTGCCTGCATCGACGTGACGCGAATCGCCCGGTTCGGCTCGCCCGTGGACTGGATCAAGACGCTGAGGTGCGGAGTCCACACCGTACGTGTGCACGACGTTCACACCAGCGATCGACCGGCGTCAACGGCCGCCTGTGGGACGGCGACAGCCTGTGGGACCGACTTTCCAGTCGGTCAAGCGGTGAACTTGGCTGCGATCATCGAAGCGCTCGACGATATCGGGTACGATCGGCCGATCATCGTTGCCGGTCCCGGGCGACCCGGCGAGATTCGGGCGCAACTGACGAAGTTTGGCCTGCCCATTGTTTGCCCTTCGGAGTCTGTTCGTTAGGTATGTGGGACAGGCTTTCCAGCCTGTCGGACAGCATTTGCGATTGGCAAGAGACCGACTGGAAAGTCGGTCCCACAAACGGAG
>JBARRC010000723.1:0-4118 GCA_049644045.1 Phycisphaerae bacterium | reverse complement strand
GGGACGTACAAGACTACGTCCTGACCGTTCTGTGGCCCAGGGCGGCGTTTCTGCGCGTCTGGGAGCCAAGTGGCGCGGCTTGGTGACCCTACTGAGTACGCACGTGAGGTGGCCAGACGTAGGAGACGGAACAGACAACATGGAGGTTAGACGTGAACATCGAACTACGGCCCTTGGCTGATATCAAACCGTACGAACGAAACCCGCGAATCAACGATGACGCGGTTGAGGCGGTTGCGCGGTCCATCCGGCAGTTCGGCTTCCGCCAGCCGATCGTCGTGGACGACGAAGGCATCATCGTCGTCGGCCATACGCGGTGGAAGGCGGCAGCGAAGCTCGGACTCGAGCATGTACCGGTTTACGTGGCCCGCGAGCTGACGGCGGAGCAGACCAAGGCGTATCGAATCGCGGACAACAAGACCGGCGACCTGGCAACGTGGGATTTAGAGCTGCTGCCGGTGGAGTTGAGCGAACTCCAGGCGCTGGATGTCGATCTCTCACTGCTCGGATTTGGCGAAGATGAACTGGCCAAGTTCCTCGACGTCGAGCTGACCGAAGGGCTGACTGACCCGGACGAGGTGCCAGAGCCGCCGGACGAGGCGATCACGCAACCGGGTGACCTCTGGGTCATGGACAATCATCGCCTGTTGTGCGGTGACAGCGCATCGTCACAGGATGTGAATCGGCTCTTGGATGGCCAGCCGGTTCATCTGGTGAACACCGATCCGCCTTACAACGTCAAGGTCGAGCCGCGCTCGAACAATGCCATCGCCGCAGGGAACAGTTCGTTTTCTCTGCTGAAGAGTCAGCAGTTGACCCAGGCCGTCGGCGCGACGTGGAGCAGCAGGGGGCTGCATCACCACCCCAGGCCTTCGACGTGGCTCGGCAGGGCGCAAAGCATGCCACTCACGAGAGGCTCCGCCCCAAGGACCGGCCACTGGCCAACGACTTCGTTTCCGACGAAGAGTTCAATCAGATGCTTCACGCATGGTTCGGAAATATCAGCCGCGTACTTGCACCCGGGCGTACGTTCTACATCTGGGGCGGCTACGCCAACTGCGGCAACTACCCGCCGGTCCTGAAGGCCTGCGAGCTGTACTTCTCGCAGGCGATCATCTGGGTCAAGGAGCATCCCGTCCTGACCCGCAAGGACTTCATGGGCAACCACGAATGGTGTTTCTACGGATGGCGTGAGGGCGCAGCGCACGTTTTCCTCGGGCCACCCAACGCGACGGACGTCTGGCAGGTCAAGAAGGTCAACCCCAATGCGATGGTCCATTTGACGGAGAAGCCCGTCGAACTGGCCGCGCGGGCGATGCGGTACTCATCGCGTGTGGGTGAGAACATGCTCGATCTCTTCGGTGGCAGCGGCTCGACACTGATCGCGGCCGAACAGACAGGGCGTCGCGCGTTCTTGATGGAACTCGACCCTTTGTACGGCGACGTCATCGTGCAGCGCTGGGAGCGATTTACGGGACGGAAGGCAGAGCGGATGTCTCCCGGGGCAACAGGTCAATCGGCGTCCTTGGTCAGCACACTGAGGTAAGCGTGGTAGGCGTACACACGATCGCGCGCTCTTCCCGTTGTCTCGCCGAGGATCTTGGCTTCCACGAGTACAGTAATCGCCTTGGACGCCGTAGGTTTGCTGGTCTTCAGCAACTGGATGGCCTTGGGCAGCGTCATCATCGGATGAGTCGGAAGTTGGTCGAACAACCGAATTGCCGGAATCGTCACGCCGTCGCGGGCCAGCAGCCGCTTGCGATCCTCGCTGACGAGCCTGAAAAGGCGTTGGGCGACCGCCACGCCGTCGTCGGCGGCCTCGCGGACACACCCGAGATAAAACGCCGTCCAGCCCTCCCAGTCGCCTTCGGTGCGAACAGCCAGGAGCCGGTCGTAGTATTCCTGCTGGTGCCGCTTCAGTGCCAGACTCAGGTAGAGCAGCGGCGCGTCGAGCACGTCCCAATGCTTCAGAAGCAGCGTGATCAGCAGGCGCCCGATGCGACCGTTGCCATCCAAGAACGGATGAACGGTCTCGAACTGTACGTGCGCCAGTCCCGCTCGCACGAGAGGCGGCAACGGGTCATCGCTGTGCAGCCATTTCTCCAAGGCCGACATCGCATCGGGCACGGCATCGGGCGGAGCTGGAACGAACCGCGCGTTGCCCGGGCGCGTGCCGCCGATCCAGTTCTGCGACCGCCGAACCGCGCCGGGCTGCCGGTTCGCCCCGCGGACCCCGTGCATCAGGCGCTTGTGGGCCATGCACAGCAGTCGCGTACCGAGCGGCAGACCCTTGGGCCTCGACAGTTCGCCGCGCGCCCGAGTGAGGGCGTCGACATAATTGCAGACCTCTTCGATGTCCTCCGGGCGCTTGGCCTTACTCGTCGCCTCGAACTCCAGAACATCCCGAAGCGTGGCCTGCGTGCCCTCGATCTGCGAGGAGACGACTGCTTCCTTGCGGACGAAGCCGTAGAGGAACCAGTCCGGGCTCGGCACCATCGCGCCGGCGACGGCAAGCTGACCCAACGCCGCCGTCGCGTCGGACAAGAGGCTGGCCAGCCGCTCGTCGAGGACGAGAGGTGGGTTGGCGGGCGGCAACGGGTGCGGCACGAAGGCCTGCACACGCTCACCGCCGGCGACCGTCGTTCGGTAGATGCCGGTTTGTCGTTTCATCGCTGGTTCATCCCGCTTGACCAGGGACAAGCGCTAGTAAAGAAGTCTTACCTAGCGTCGGTCGATAGTCAAGTCCTCTTTACTTGGGTTCGGGGGATTCGTGCAGGGGGCGATTCTGTCACACCGGAGCAACGCCCCGGCGATTGCCGAGGCGTCGAGGGAGGGGACGTGATGCGGTTAACCCTTCTCGGCCAAAGCGTAGAACTCGGTCATCGCGTCGAGATGGACGGCGCCGGTCGCGGCGTAGTTGCGCCGGTAGCGCGTCTGTACGATGCCGCGTTCCTTGAAGAACGCCAAGGCGACCGCCACCTGCGTGAACGGCAGGTCCTCACGCTCGACCAGCAACTCGAGCGTGAAGCTCTCGTTGCCCGCCTCGTCGATGGCGTGGGCCACCTGCTCGAACGACGCCCGCGGGCAGCGATGCTCGTAGGGTTCGCCCCGTCGTGGGACAACCCTGCGGATCAGATGGTCGTCCTCGACTTCGAAGGTCTCGGTTCGCTCATTCGTCGACGTCATCGGTGTGTCCTCCAGGCTGGTAAGCCGTGCCGCACATCTGGCACTCGACGCTTTCGTTATCGACCCAGACCAGCTTGTCGACGTGCCTCTCGCTGCACAGCGGGCAGCCGTCTTCGGGTCGCACGAGGTTTTGGTCGGTCTCGTTCATGGAACGACCTCCATTCCGGCTTTCGCGTTCATGGCTCATGCCTCCGCGTTGGCGTTGAACGCGAACAGCCCGCGGTCGACCTTCTTGAACCGGGCCGCATCGCCCTTCGTGCCGACTTCGCGCAGCATCGCGGCGTAGAGCGTCGCGTGCGGCGTTTTGCCTGCGGGGCTGGACCAGAGGCCCTGCTCGGCCATCGCGCCGATCAGTTCCTGTGCCCGCATGGGCTTCTCCGCCTTGGCCAGGATCTGGGCGGCGGCGTCGAGGGCACTGACGCGCTTGGGCTTCTGCTCGCCGTCGGCCTTCTTCGCCTTGGGCTTCTTGGTCGCGGGTTTGCCCGCGGCCTTAGACTTCTTCGACTTCGTGCTCTTCTTGGTGGTCTTCTTCATCGCATGTCTCCTCGTACATGTGTTTGCCGCGTCTACGCGACGCGGCGTGGTTCATGGTCCCATGAGGGCAAGTCGCTGCGAACGCATCAAGGGAAATCCTGTGGAATTCTCGGAAGGTTCCCAGGTTTCTGCGGGCGTTCAGTGACACCGAAAGGTGTGAGGTATGATCGAACATGCGCGTAAACCCGGACCGAACACGATCAAGCGTCGACGCCTGACCACGGTTGCCGTCGAGCGGTCGCGCTGTCCGGCGCCGTAGCGAGGATTGGCCGTGACGAACGAACGCGACAACGCCGAGCCCATCGCCGACCTGTCTGCCGTGCCGCCGGAGCCAGGGAAGTCGCCCGCTTCCGCCGCCGACGGCGTGACGGGCGGGGAGCGTGCCCCGTGGCTCGCGC
>JBARRC010000722.1:0-4370 GCA_049644045.1 Phycisphaerae bacterium | reverse complement strand
CCTCTATGGGGCGGTTGCAAAGATGGGTGCTATCTTGCTCCCTGTTAACTGGCGGTTTCAGCAGGATGAAGTAGAATATGTTCTAAATGACTGCACGCCGCGGTTTGTCTTTGCCGGCCCGGATTATTACAAAACCGTGGCAGAGGCTGCCAGCAAAGTTAAATCCATCGAAAGATGCTATACCATAGGCGGGGGACAGGTGCCTGAAGGATTCCGAGCCTTCGAGGAACTCTATTCCGAGGATGGTGCTGAAGAGGAAATCGACATCCCTTCGGAGTCAGGGTTTGTTATCATTCATACCGCTGCCGTGGAAGGACGTCCAAGAGGTGCTCTTTTGAGCCAGGCCAATATTGTCTTTGTAAACTTGGCGATGATGTTCGAAAATAATCTTGGACCTGATGACTGTCACATCTGCATCCTCCCCCTCTTTCACATCGCAGGCCTGGCCCTGGCCATGGCCGTGATGCACGCCGGAGGGAAAAACGTTATTATCGAACGTTTTGATCCGGAACTGACTCTTCAATTAATTGAGAAGGAAAAAGGCACGACCTTTTTCAACTTTGCCCCGATCCTGAAGATGCTCATGGACAAGTACGAGGAGGGCTCTTATGACATATCGAGTATCCGAAACATTTCAGGGCTTGACCACCCGGAAAATGTTGAGCGTTTCTTAAAGCTTGTGCCGAATGCCGATTACGGGATCGGATTCGGACAGACGGAGGTCATGGGGGTAAGCGGGTGTCTCGTACAAGAGAAACCGGGTAGCGCCGGAAAACCCTCTCCTTTCGTGAGAGTAGCCCTCTTTGACGATTATGACAATGAGGTTCCCGTGGGAACCCCTGGTGAGATCTGCGTCCGTTCTCCAGCGGTCTTTCTCGGATACTGGGGCCGGGACGAAGATAACGCCCATACATTTCGAAATGGCTGGCACCACACAGGAGATATCGGCCGTTTTGACGAGGATGGATACCTCTGGTACGTGAAGAGAAAGGCGGAGAAGGAGTTGATCAAGCCGGGTGGGGAGAACGTATATCCGGCCGAAGTGGAAAAAACGATCCTCGAGCACGAAAAGGTCGCTGAAGTCAGCGTCATCGGTGTTCAGGATGAAAAATGGGGTGAAGCAATCAAGGCCGTATGCGTTCTAAAACCGGGGGAATCTCTGGACCCGCAGGAACTGGCCGAATTTGTGGCCTCAAAAATTGCACGGTATAAAAAACCGCAATATGTGGACTTCGTGGATGCCCTTCCAAAAACCGAGGCTGGAGAGATTGATCGGGATCAGGTGAAGAAGGAGCACGGCGGAAAATATTGATAGCTGCCTTTTCTTTGGTCGTAAATCTTCGGTAACGTTCAAAAGTTGAGGGATTGATGGTTAATAGGGTAATGGCTGTTTCTGAAAGGCGATATCTCAAAGAAAATTCCACCCTGTTCTGCAGTGGTCAAATATTTGGGGTTTGCTCCACAAAGCCCCTTGGAATCTGCAAATGGTGTGTTAAAGCCCAAATATTTGACCACCTTCATCTGAGCCCTATAGATATCGTCTTGAAGAAATTGTCATTACCATAGATATTATTGAATGTTTATCATGTGGCCTAAAGAACAATTAGGCCTTAACATTTGAACGTTACTAAATATTCAGTTAATCCGTCACCCTTGGATCGTCAAGCGGTGCACAGAACCAACATCACCCTGGTTCTCGTTGCCCGTCCGGAAGGGTTATTGGGCACCGAGTTTAAGGAAAGGGTATAAGGGTAGGAGGATTCTATCAAGCTGTAAACCCATTAGGCGAGTGAGTCAACATGGGCCAAGTTACAAGAATGCGCAAACTGGCTCCTATCATCACCTTGGCAGTGGTTGTCATTGTAGCCACGATTGCCTACATCTACGCTGGCAGCGATAGCAAGCAGGCCACCTTCCGCCTTGCACGGGTTGAGCGCGGACCGGTTGTGAGCACGGTTTCCTCCACCGGTACGCTCAACGCGGTAATCACGGTACAGGTAGGCTCCCAGGTCTCGGGCCAGATCAAGGAGCTTTCAGCGGACTTCAACTCGGAGGTGCGGGAGGGCCAGGTTATCGCCCGGATCGACCCCGAGAACTTCGAGGCCCGAGTGCGCCAAGCGGATGCTGAGGTTGCTGTCGGCCGGGCCAACGTGGCTATACAGCAAGCTGCCGTGGAGCGGGCGCGGGCCGAGCTGGAGAACGTGCGTGCGGCGCTTGCCGCTGCAAAGGCACAAACCGAAAAAGCGGGCGTGGGTGTGGCAAATGCGAAGCGTGATCTCGATCGCAAGCAGGCCCTTTACAAAAGGGCTGTAATCTCGGAAAGCCATATCGAGGAGGCAATGGCCGTCTATGACCAGGCACAGGCCCAGTTCAACTCTGCCGAGGCGCAGCAGCAAGCCCAGGCCTCCCTGGTCGGCTCGCGCAAGGCCCAGCTCAAGATGGCCCTGGCCCAGGTGCAACACGCCCTCGCCCAGGTGAAGCAGCGAGAGGCTGCTCTACACAACAGCAAAGTCGATCTGGAGCATACCGTCATCCGCTCACCGCTGGACGGCGTGGTCATCAAGCGAAGTGTCGACATCGGTCAGACCGTGGCGGCGAGTCTTCAGGCCCCGACGCTGTTCACGATCGCCCAGGATCTGCGGAAAATGCAGGTAGACACAAATGTGGACGAGGCCGACATCGGACGCATCCAGGTAGGCCAGCGAGCTACCTTCACCGTAGATGCCTTCCCAGGGCACGAATTTAACGGGCAGGTAGAGCAGATCCGCAAGGCGCCACAGACGATACAGAACGTTGTGACATACACCGTCGTCGTTTCGGCGGAAAATCAGGACCAACGCTTGCTGCCGGGCATGACCGCCAACGTTCAGATCGTCATCGACGAACGCCCGGATGTACTCAAGGTTCCCAACGCAGCGCTCCGGTTCCGTCCATCAAGCGCTGGAAAAGAACCTGCACCGGGCTCGGTCCGCGTGGAGGGTGGCGGACGTGCGCAGCGGGCAGCGCAGCTCAAGCGGCTTATAGAAGCGCTCGAGCTCAAAGAGGATCAGCAGGCCCAGGTTCGCGCTATCTTGGCCGAGCAGCGGGAGCGGATCCAGGCGCTGCGGCGGCAAGGGGCCACGCCTGAGGACATCCGCGCTGAAATACAGCGCATGCGGGAACGGAGCCGTAGCGCCATCCTATCAATCCTCACACCGGAGCAGCGCAAAGAGTACCGCCGGCCGGCTGCGGCGCGGGCGGCTAGCGCGGTGAGGCGAGGGAGCGTCTGGATGATTGGCGAGGATGGAAAAACCAAACCGGTGGAGATCATGGCCGGGATCAGCGACGGCAACTTCACCGAGATTGTCCGCGGCAATCTCGAGGCCGGGCAGGAGATTATCGTAGGAATGGGTCAGCCCGAGCGCCGGTCTTCGGGCAGCGGATGGCGGCGTTTGAGATTATAGGATGGCCGGCTTCCTGCTTGAAATAGAGAACCTTACAAAGGACTACCGCCTGGGTTCCCAGGTAGTGCATGCGGTCCGCGGCGTGTCTGTGGAGATCGAGCGTGGGGAGTTTGTGGCGGTGGTGGGGCCGTCGGGTTCCGGCAAGTCCACCTTCATGAACCTCCTTGGTTGTCTGGACACGCCCACCTCCGGGCACTACACCCTGGATGGCGACGATGTGTCGTTCCTCACGTGGGATCAGCTCGCAGACACACGGAACCAAAAGATCGGCTTCGTGTTCCAGGCCTTCAACCTTCTTCCGCGGGCCACGGCACTCGAGAACGTGGAGCTGTCACTCAGGTATGGACGTACCCCGCGCCGTGACCGCCGGGCCAAGGCGGAAGCCGTATTGGGTGCTGTTGGGCTGGTGGACCGTGCCCATCATCGGCCGTCACAGCTTTCAGGTGGTCAGCAACAGCGCGTGTCCATTGCCAGGGCGATCGTGAACGATCCTGCCCTCATTCTGGCTGACGAGCCGACCGGGGCCCTCGATACACGCACCGGTGTTGAGATCATGTCATTGTTTCAGCGGCTTAACCTGGACGGTATCACGATCGTGCTCGTGACCCATGAGCTCGAGATTGCCCGCTTCGCCCGGCGCATCCTCCGGTTCCGAGACGGGCGGCTTATTGGTGACGAGATGGTGGAAAGCCCAACCGACGTAGAAAAGTTGCTCGCTGAGATGCCAGTTGAAGAGGACAGGGCCCCATGATCGGCATAGATTCTGCCTTTGATGCCCTCCGTGCTCTACGCGTCAACATGCTACGCAGCGTGCTGACTACGCTCGGTATCATCATTGGCGTGGCCGCGGTTATCATCATGGTATCGGTGGGCGCCGGGGCCGAGGCTCGGGTGGCTGAGCTCATACGCAGCCTGGGCTCCAACCTC
>JBARRC010000721.1:0-6478 GCA_049644045.1 Phycisphaerae bacterium | reverse complement strand
GGAAGGGAGTTGCCCAAGGTCCGCCGCGGCGGGCTCGACGTGAGTGCGGGTGAACCACAAGATCTTGTGCAACCCGTGCCTGAGGCACCACCACCACCCCCGGAAACCGCGGGAGAGACCGACGAGTCGGCGGCAGAGGTGACTGCTGAGGAGCCAGGGGAGGTAACCACCAGCGAGTCGGCAGAGGTAACCACCAGCGAGCCGGCAGAGGTAACCACCGGAGAGTCGACTGAGGTGACCACCGGCGAGTCGACTGAGGAGGTGACCGCCAGCGAGCCGGCAGAGGTAACCACCAGAGAGTCGACTGAGGTAACCACCGGAGAGTCGACGGAGGTGACCGCCAGCGAGCCGGCGGGGGGAGTTGCCGAAACGATCGCCGAAGGAGCAGCCGAGCAGGGCGATAGCTCTGAGATTGCCGAGACCGGTACCGGCGAGAACACGCCGACTGGGCCCGCGGCCGAGTAGCCCTGGCGGTGACGAGACGTTCTTCGTTTACCTGATCGAAAAGCGTGAGGGCTGCGACCATGGCTGTCGATGCCGACCTCCAGGTCTATTTGCGCCAGATTAACGAGGCGCCACTTCTAAACGCTGACGAGGAGAAGCAGCTTGCCACGATTGTGCGCGACGGGCAGTCGGTCGCCGAGCGCTTCGCCCGGCGCGAGGTTACACTCGCGGAGCGGGAGGAGGTAGAGGAGAAGGCCCGCGACGCCCGGGAGAAGATGGTCAAGTCGAATCTTCGCCTGGTCGTCAACATCGCCAAGAAATATGCCAAGCGCGGGGTTCCCCTCAACGACCTGATCAATGAAGGCAATCTCGGACTCATCCGCGCGGTCGAGGGCTTCGACCCGGACCAGAACACGCGATTCAGCACCTACGCCTCCTGGTGGATCAAGCAATCGATCAAACGAAGCCTGATCAACAGCGACAAGCCGATCCACATCCCCGCCTACATGGTCGAGATGATCTCCCGGTTCCGCGAGGCGCACGAACAGTTCATCGAAACGGAGGGCCGGCAGCCTAGCACCACCGAACTCGCGGAAAAGCTGGAGATGACCGAAAGCAAGGTCAACCACATCCGCAGCGCGGTCAAGGCCGTCTCAACCCCAACCCACGACTCCGACGGTTACAGCGGCCAGGCGCTCACGGAGGGGATCGCCGACCAAAAGACACCCCGGCCGGAGGACGCGCTGGCCAACGAGTCTGAGGCAACCAAGATTATCGCTCTTCTCGACGACCTCGACGAGCGCGAATCCACGATCCTGCGACTGCGCTACGGGCTTGACGGGGAGGGGCCCATGACGCTGAAGGAAATCGGCGTGAAGATCAACCTCACGCGCGAGCGCGTCCGCCAGATCGAGTGCGAAGCATTGCTAAAGGTCAAAGAGCACATCATCGAGTAGCGAACGAGCCGCAGGCTTAGCCTGCGCGGATATCCGCCCGGCCTGAACGCCCTGGCTCGCTTACACCTGGTGGGGCGGAAGGCGCGGCTCGCCGCGTAACATGCCCGGGAGATGGTGTCGGAGGAACGAAACGCTTCCCCAACCAACGTGTCCCCCGTGGTGGCCCTCCTCTTTCAGTGACGGCAGCCAGTAGATCTCCCGTAGTCGTTCGTAGGCCCGCGCATCATCGTCAGAGATACCTGCCGGGAGACGGAAACCGAGCAGCCCGGCCGCGGGCGAAAACCGGCGGTCGGTCGTGCCGAAGATGCGAGTGCCCAGCCCGAGGATCAACTTGTCACGCCGGCTGATCAGTGCGTAACAACGTTTGACCGCTCGCATCGCCGGTCCGAGATTGTAAGCGGGCGACAGTGCCGGGCAGGCCAAAATCAGCGCATCAACGATGCATCGTCCGCGCAGCCGCTCGCAGGCGAACACGGCAATGCCGGCGCCGCCGCTGAACGCGAGCATGTGAATGGCCGTCTGGGGATGTGCCCGCCGGAAGGCAAGAAGCCGGCGTGCGAGTTTGCAGCCCATCAGTTGGTTCCGCCGTAACCACATCAGATCGGTCCAGATCTCGCCGGTGAGACAGCACTGCCAGTCGACTATAACCGTACCGAGTTCGCTACCCGCTTCTTGCAGCGCTCGTCGAACCATCAGCGGCGCGGCCTGAAAACCGCCGACGCCATCCAATATGAACAATACCTCACGGTCGAGCGGCCCCACCACTTCGGGCAGGCCCTGCCGCACACGCTCGGCGATGCACGTGCGAAGCATTGCAAGGTGATCGACAAGGGAACCCATTTAAGTCGTCTGGGCCTGCTGCTTCTGGCACACTGCCCATTTCAGATATTCAGCACAGCGACGCAACGTCAGACTGATCGACGCGCCCGGATTCACCTCATCCAGAGCACCGTCGAAAGGGGCAAAGGAATAATTCGAGGATCGGGAATCACAACATCGTCCTCAAGGGTAACAAGTAACCCGAACGGAGCATTGTAGACGGACTTCTCAAGGAAAGCGCGAAGCCCCCGTGTGTCGTCGAGTGGATCGATCCGCCTCCGATATTTGACCTCGATGGGAATCCGACGCGCTCCTACGGTCAGAACGAAGTCCACTTCCGGTTCGATGCCCCGCTCCGGAAAATGCGCAACCTCGAGATTAGGAATCGAAGCGAAAAAGTATCCCAAGGCACTTTCAGCCAAGTGGCCGGCCAGGTCGGTCAAGTGTGGCTCGGCGGACAGGCTATCCGGGTCAAGTGGAATGACCTCCTGGAGCCACGCGGCGCGGAGCGCGTGGTCGCACAGGCAGATCTTAGGACGGCCGCGCCGGCGTTTCAGTCGGAGTTCCAGTGGCGGAATCAACCGCAGAAGCAGCGTACCGTCCAGGAATGACAAATAGCTCAGAACTCGTTGCCACCCGATGTTTGCATCATAGGCCTGCTGAATCTCAGGTACCAGAACGGATGACCCAGGACATTGCCCGGCGTATCGGCAACAGAGGCGAAACACCTCTTCCAAAAGCTTTTCATCGCGTTTTTGTCCACGCGCCCCCATGCGCAGGTCATGCCGGATGGCCCTCTGAATGACACTCTCGATGAGATGGCTGGCAATCTCCGCCCATGCCAGGTCGTACCGTTGATAGGCATCGGGATAGGCACCCCTCTCCGAAAAAGCCTGGAACGCTCGGCGTCTCGGTTCGGCCTCCTGTCGCCCGCGCTCGCAGGCCTCATGCCAAAACGACTGCGAGGCAATCCGTTCGAGGCCGTTCGTCGGCCAGAAGGGCTCGATGCGTTCACCATACCGCAGTTCCGAAATCTCCCGAAGTAACAGCGGACCAAGATCGAGTGTCGTGATACGTCCCGCCAGGCTGTCCCGACCCGCTTCGATACGCAGTGACGAACTTCCGGTCAGCAGAACTCGGACGGAGTGGTGGTCGACGAGATTCTTGATCTGCGGTGCCCACGAGTCGAGATTCTGAACTTCGTCGAAGAACAGATAGGCCGGCTTGTTCTCGCGAGCGCACGCGTTGAATGTCCGCCCCAGGATCTGATTCTCGAACCACCGGGCGATAGCCAACACGGGTTCTTTTAGCCCGGCAATTGTGGGTAGTTCATCGAACGGTGTGTAAAGAATGCGTTGGGGCGCGACATCTTCCTCCAACAAGGCTTCGATAATTTGCCGCAACAGAACTGTTTTGCCGACGCGACGCGGGCCGCGCAAGACGGTTGCCGGCGTCATTCCACGTTTGAGCATGTGGGTGAGTCTTGCGAATGGCCACCGTCGATACTTCGGCTGCAACGGGGGTGCCTCCCCGACCCACCATGGGTTGATGGTTCGCAGGTTCTCGGAAAGCTCCAGTGGGAGCTGTCCAAACAGCGGGTTGCGCTCGAGGACATCGCCCTGTTTTGCCATGCGCTGCCTCCGTTACTGCACGCCACCCCCAGCGTAACATCGTCGCGACGTGTGTCCAAGGGCTTATTCAGGACTGTCTGCCCGTGGCGGCGAGACGTTGCCCGCGAGGCGCCTGAACACATCCGATCGTTTGAGAGACTCCAGGAAACGCACCTCGGACATCCCCATTTCGAAACGGCAGACGCTGAGCATCGCGCACCATGAGCAGGGCGAGAACTCGCCCAGCCGATAGGGATTCACCGCGACGTGGCCGTCCAGGATGCCGTCGGCGAGCTGCCCCAGCTTGAAACGAGTATGGTCGAGCAGGGCCTGAAACGAGGCGACATCAGCCGCGTCGCTGTCATCAATGCGGCCCACCGTTCCGTCCTTCTTGCGGTAGAGGCTGTAGCCGTCCGACCAGCCGCTCTCGGACGATTCGTCCAGCGCGGCGAACTCGTCGGCCAGCAGCAACCCCCGCGGGCGATACGTCCCGCCCAGGGTCTGATCGCGAGTGACCACCTGATTCGGATGATCAACGCCGTGATAGTGTGACACAAGGCTGACATAGAGCGCGCCGATCGGCCTCACCGGCCGTCCCGCCAGCGTCTCGCCCGCCTCAGCCAGCACCACGAGATACCCCAATAACTGCAAGGACAAACCGTGATACACCTCGCTGAGCTTCAGACGCTTTTCGCGCGTCCGCTTATAGTCGACGACGATCCCCAGAAGCTCGTCGCTCAACTCAACGAGGTCGACCCGATCGATGTAGCCGCGCAGAAAAACCCGTCGACCGGCCGGCGTCGACAATTCCATCGCCGGCAGACTGCCCGGTTGGTCGAACCCAAAGGGAAGTTCCGCGGCACGGGGGCGAGAAGTTCCGGACTGCGACCGTTTCTTTTGGGCCCGAATCACCCGCGCCAGATTGGACGCCGAACGGCGCAGCAGATAGGCATTACGCGCATCAGACAACGCCCCGCCCTCGGGCAGCCTCGTCGCCACTCGTGCGCAGCTTTCATGCAACCCGTCCAGTAGCTCCCCCTCACTGAGCCGGCCAAAACCTCGCCCGCGGGTGGAGAGGTCCCGAACGAATTCCTCGAGGATCGCATGATGCACCTGCCCAACATCGACCGGCTTCAGCTTCGCCTCCGCCCGTTCGCGCAGGTGAAGGGTATATCGAGCGAAGTGTTGAAACGGACACGCGGCATACGTTTCAAGCTCCGAAACGCTGGTGCGCAGTGGACCGCGGTAGTACCGCTCGATCATTGCCGGTGAAATCCGCGCGTCATTGGATTCGTCAAGCGAGGCCATCGCTCGACGCGAAGCGCCATCCTCCGCCATGCCGGCGCGGACCGCGTCGTACAGCTCGTTGAACCGCCCTCGCAACGACCGATCGTCGTCGCCCGGACGCGGGCGCATTCGGAATTCCATGGCCAACCGCCCTGTCAAATCGCGCGGCGAGAGAATATCCCACGTGTCGCGCACGCGGGACGGATCGCCGATCGGCACTGGTGCCAGACCCGGGCACGCCGCACAAAGCGCGTCGAGGTACGGCGACGGCCTCAGTGACTTGCCGCCGGAGTCCGCGGTCGCATAGGTCACCACCAACCCTTCGCTGGCTCGCGTCAGCGCCACATAAACAAGCAACGACTCATCAAGGACTCGCTCGCGCGTGCCCGGTCCGACACGCACGCCGGCGCCAATCAACATCGCACGGTCGTCGTCGTTGAGGATCGCGTCCTCCGTGAGCTGCTTGGGAAACACGCCGTCGTTGAAGCCGACAATCACGGCCGCCTTGATGTCCGGATGGCGACTCCGCTCAATCGAGCCGACGAGAACCTGGTCCACCATCGGCGGCACCAACCCGAGCGTCAGACCGGACAAACCGGCATCGAGTACGTCGGCCAGTTCCGCTGTTGTGAGCGTGACGTCAGCGAAAGCGAACGCGAGGTCGTCCAGGAAGGAAATCGCTTCGCGCCAGACCTGCCGGTGTTCCTCCGCCTGATCGAGATCACCATCAGCCTCCGCCTGCTCGGCCCAGCCCTTCAACATTTGAGGGAACCTGAGCCGATCGAACCAGTCGACGATTGCCTCTGACCAAGCGGGGCCGGTGTGCCCTTTCGAGGATGAAGCAAACACCAGCCAGGAGTCAATACATTCCAGCAGCGTCCTTCGCGTTCGGTTGATCCGGGACAACACCTCGGCCTCGCGGGCGTCAGGTTCGTCGTCAGCATCGGCGAACCATGAGTGCAACCGGAACGGCCAGTCTTCCCCGCGCCACGCGTCGATTCCCGATACACCGTGCGCGAGCAGATAGTTCTCGAGCTCGTCCGCCGCCTCGATCGAAATGGGCAAAAGACCCGTCTTGAGGGCGAGCCGCGCCGATTCGAGTGACATCGCTTCCACCGCCATGGCCGTCCCCGCCCGGAGCAGCCCCACCAGCGGGTGATGCGCGACGGGACGGCGACGGTCGATGAAAAACGGTATACCGCGCGTAGCCAGGGCCACACTGAGCAGGTCATGATAGGGCTCCAGATCGCGCACGATGATCGCGATGTCGCGGTATCGGTATCGCGAGGCAGGGTCCTGCACCCAACGATACACACACGACACCGCGTAATCGACCTCCAACCGGCGTGAGGGCAGTTCTAT
>JBARRC010000720.1:0-5350 GCA_049644045.1 Phycisphaerae bacterium | reverse complement strand
AACGCATCATCGAAAGAGTAGCACTCGATATGGAACGCGACGCGCGAACGGAGGGCCGAGAGCAAACGACATCGACGCTCTGTCTCGCCAGAACCCGCTAATTACTCTGTAATGATTATACACTCTCGAAGAAACGGGATTTTTCCAAGCATCTATTCGGCATCGTCGCTTACTCTAAGGGACGCGCGGGTTTTGCAGTGAGAACACCGGTTTTGCACTGGGCATATATGATGGGAATTCCCTGAGCAGCCCGCGTTGTGTGTTCTACGCGGGCGCCGAATGGGCTGTGAATTGTTGCGGGCTTACCCGCTGAGCGCCCCGGCGGCTTGCCGGCAACGGTCCTTGATCGTTTCCTGTTCTGAAGACTCTCGACGCAGCCGCGTCTCGACCCATTCGAGGTCATCGGCCGTGACAGTTACCTTCTCACCATCGGTTAGTTCCAGGCGCCTGTGAGCGCGACGGACGGCGTTTTGAACCAGCATCTTACACCGCCGCAGCGAGCCGTAGCCGAGCCTGTTCGCTACGTCCTGCAAGTACCGCGCGGCATCCGGCGAGAGCTTTACGGGCGGTTCGTTGTACAGCTCCCGGATGTCCTGGACCGTGTACAGGGCCTTGCCCCCGGTGTACATGTCGTGGCCTTCGGTCAAGTGATGAATCACGTCGAACCGGCTGTAGAGCTGACCGTGGTCCGGGTCGATGTTCTTGATGATTCGCTCCGTCCTCCAGTTCACCAAAGGCTGTGTACACGGATTCTCCGGTGACGGCTGCGCCGCTGGTCAAGAACCGAGCCGTGCCGATCATGTCGCTATGATAATAGCTCGTCGAGGACATGCCAGAGTCCGTCCACGGTTCGACCTTGGCCAACCCAGGTTCAGACGATTCGACCGCCGTCAGCACCGGCGGGCGGAGCCCGCCCTACCCGGCTACATACCGGTAGGATCGAGCCGCCATACCTTTTTTCAACCTTCAACTACGGATGGGACAGTCTCTCATATGACCTCACCTCCGTCACCAGCGGCGGGCGGAGCCCGCCCGCCCGTCGGTTGGCCCAGGTTCTCGGAACCTGGGGGAGTGATTGCTTCCCGCCCGACGGTGGAGTCCATGATCCTGTTGGCGGCGAGATCGAATCGAGACCCCAGGTTGAAACAACCTGGGCCGCCCGTCGAATCGAGACCCCAGGTTGAAACAGCCTGGGCCACCCGCCGAATATGTAAAAAATTATACAGAGCCGCGGAAAAAGGTTGACGAGGGCAACCGGCTCTTGCTAGGCTGCGAATAGATGAAAAGAATTTTGCATGTGATGGAGCCGAGAAAGCAGATGCCCACGCCCAAGAAACCCTACATCCATCTGAGCCGGAGAGAGACACAGATCATGGAGATCCTCTACGCTCGCGGCGAGGGAACCGTCCGGGAGGTTCGTGATGCGATCAAGGACTCCCCGTCTTACAACTCCGTCCGGGTGATCCTGGGAATCCTGGAGAATAAGGGATTCATCACGCACAGGCGCGAGGGGAGAAGCTACGTTTACCGCCCCAGGGGGCATGTCGAACATGCAAAACGCTCGGCGATGCGCCATCTTCTTGACACGTTCTTCCGGGGCTCCACGCCGTCAGCCGTGTCGGCGTTCATCGACATGGCGGCCGCCGAACTCACTGAAAAGGAACTGGGCAACCTCGCCAGGCAGATCAGGTCCAAACGGAGGGAAAGTAAGCCATGATTCCGACCTCCATGCCAGTCATCTTCATCGACACCGCCATCAAAGTGCTCCTGTTACTGGTGCTCGCCAGCGTTCTGGTTTTTCTGTGCCGACGATGCAGCGCCGCCACTCGCCACTGGATATGGTCGCTCAGCCTCGGCAGTACGCTCGCGCTCCCGGTGCTCTCGATCTTTCTCCCAGCGATCGACCTCGAGGTGCTCGCGCGGGTGCCGCCAATCCTGACAGGGGCCGGGGAATCATTCACGGTGGTCCTTCCGCCGCCCGAGATTCCTGCCGTGCATGCGGCGGATGCGCTCGAAGCGTCGAACATCCAGGCTGATCAACAGGGACTCTCTCCTGTCTTCAGCTACGTTTGGACATACGAGCGAGGCAACTCCTTTATCGAACGAGCGATCGTTGGGTGGCTGATTGTTGCGAGCTTTTTCACTGCGAGAATTCTCTTCGACGGGTGGCGGCTTGCACAGTTGACCGGTGAGGCGAACCTCGCGGTTGGATCAGAGTGGTTGCGCATGATCGAATCGTTGAGGGAGCAAGCAGGCATTAGGGCAGCCGGTCAGTGCGATGGCGGATCGAGTGAACTTTGTACCGCGGGTGCAGGCTCTGCTGGATGATCACCTGTCCCGCGAGCCGGCATCGCGGGGGAGCGCCATCACCACGCTCTCGCTGGCGGGTCTGTCGGTGATATCGACGGCATGCCCCTGACTGTGTGGGTGCCTGCGATCGCCGTGAGTATCAACGTTGGCACAATTGCCTATAACCTGGGGACAAACACTCGGAACCTAACCGGATTCGGGTGGTTCATGTTGGTAGTCGGCGTACCCATCGGCTGCCTCATTCTGCTCGGGCTCTTCAGGGCGCACCGGCTTGCATGGCAATGGGGCACGGTCATCGGAGGCATCACCGCGTTCCTCACTGCCGCCTTCGCGTTCTTCGCACTGAAAGACCCAGGAAAGCAAGACGTTTCTCTGGGGGACGTCTGGTCCGTGATATCGCCATGGCTGATCTTCGTTCCTCTTTTGACTCGCTCGGCCACTCGATACTTCGGGCTTCGTTGCCCGAAGTGCGGGAGCGGAAAAGTCAGGGCCGGCGACTTCTTCTTCTCCTCCGCCAAGTGCAGGAAGTGCGGGTACGTGTTCTGAGGGCGTGGTTGTGCCTGTCCTGGAGCGGCTCCAGAGGACGACGATAGTGACGGTTGTGACGGTCTTTTCTCAATCTCTTGCGCAAAGGGGGTGGAAGCTGGATCCGTGAATCGGGGGGAATCGTGAATCGGGGGACACCATCCTTATTTCCTTGACACAAGCCCGCTGACGGCGTAGTGTCTGGTCATGCCTCGGATCGCACGAGTTGTGGCTCCCGGTTTTCCGCATCATGTCATCCAGCGTGGCAACCGCAGGCAACGGACATTCTTTTGCGACCGGGATTACCAGACCTACCTGGAGCTGATGGCTCAGTGGTGTTCACGCTGCGGGGTGGAGGTTTGGGCTTATTGCCTGATGCCAAACCACGTGCATCTTATTGTGGTTCCCGAATCGGAGGACGGGCTTCGTCGAGCTATCGGCGAAGCGCATCGCCGCTACACGCGCCACGTCAACTTCCGCAAGCGTTGGCACGGGCACCTCTGGCAGGGGCGTTTCGCCTCCTATGTCCTGGACGAGCCTTATCTGCTGGCGGCGGCCCGGTACGTGGAGATGAACCCGGTGAAGGCCGGCCTGGTCCGACGCCCGTGGCGGTACCGGTGGAGCAGCGCCGCAGCCCACCTGAACGGCCGAGAAGACGGGCTGGTTTACGCCGAGCCGCTACTCGAGTTGGTAGGCGATTGGGGAAAGTTTCTGTCCCAGCCGGTCGAGCCTCAAGATGTGGAGAAGCTGCAAGCCCACGAGCGCACAGGTCGGCCGCTGGGCAACGACGCTTTCGTGGCCAAGCTCGAGAGGGGTCTCCATCGCCCGTTGCGTCCCCGCAAACCGGGACGAAAGCCGAAGGAGACGAACAAACGCCCCAAGAAATAGGTATGGTGTCCCCCGATTTCCGATTTCAGGACGTAATACGCAAGACCCGGCTCCGTGATGCGTGGTGGCCGTCCCATGCCCGGATTCTACCGGAACCGCCGGCGAGGTCAAGAAAATCTTCCCGACACCTTTTCTGCCTCCTTCGCTGCGCGAAGATGGGCCACCCGGCCGACGGGCAGCCACCGGTGCTCGTTTCCGGCAACGAGCACCCGATAGGCCGTCACTCGACACCGGGAACCTTGAGACGCAGACGCGTACCCCGCTCAGGCGCCATTGCTGCTCGCAATTCGATTCGCGCTCTCGCGCCACTCATGCAATACCTGGCGCGGAGCGAGGCCATCCTCATCGTGCGCCACTTGGAGAGATTTTGTGACGGAAGGTCTTTGCTGACTCAGACGGTCATATAGATTCTTCTTCTTCTGATCTGAAGCATCGTTGGTAACACCGGCATGGTTCAAGTACGCCTCGGCAAACGGCCAGATGTCGGATTGCTTGAGCAGTGGCAGGTCAACCGGATCACCGAGACGCTGCCAGAACGCCAGGTAGTCGCGTTGCATGTGCTCGCTGGTATCATCCGATTGGGGTGCGTTCGTCGTAGTATTCCACGCCAGAAGGACTGCGATCGGAGCGCCCTCGAGAGCCTGATCCACGAGAAGACGCACATCGGTAAGGAACCGTGCCCTCCGAGATGGTGTGATCACTCCCTCGCGCCAGAGTTCTTCCAACTGGTCGATCATGACGAACCATACCTGAACGATGTTGGCGGCCCGCGCAAGCCGAAGCAGGTCGCCGATGGCTCGGATCGCCTGCCCCTCACTCTCAAGGACTCCGGAGAGGCCGAGCTTGGTGCGTTGAGCAGGTGTCGTGTATTCCCGCCTCATCCAACGTGACAACCACAGCACTCTCTTTGGATCGCCATTGGAGGATTGCTGAAGAGCCTGCAAGGGCGCGCGGAGAGGACTTCCCTCACCGAGGACGACGTTCGGGTCAAAGACTGAGCGGTGAAGAGCTCCCACGATCCTCTGTAATAGGCGCGTCGCCGGTTCGCCAGCCTGATCTTCAAGGTCGCTTAAGGGGGTGTGTTGAAGAATCAGGTTCGCCAGTACAAGCCTCGTCATTCCCTCGTCTGCAAGTCCACGGCGAAGAACATGCGCTTGGTTCGAGCGCAGCCCACGCTCCAGCGCCCAGAGGAGGTGCGTCTTGCCCGCCCCCAGTGAGCCGAAGATGGCAAGTGGTCGGAACGCGCTATTCGCCCGAAGCACTTCGTGGATCCACTCGTTGACTCGACTGACCTCCTTCTGCATGTGATCTGTGTACAGCACACCTGACTCGAACCCCGTGACAGGGAACGGGTTCTTCTCAAGCCCGAACTGCGCGAAGGCGTTTCCGACGACCTGCGGCTGGGCTCCGGTGGGCAGTTGAAACACGTCACTCACTGGAATCACCTCGATAATTCAGGTCACGGTAGCCCCGGAACGCTTCGAGATCGATCCGCTTGGTTGTCCAACCTGACGAAGAGAAATCTGCAAACTCCAGTTCGCGGCGTCCGGACGATGATCCGCCTTTACGCGGCTCGAAATCCATGACCACGCCGAGTTCCTTCATCCGGTTCCATGCAGCCAATACC
>JBARRC010000719.1:0-5829 GCA_049644045.1 Phycisphaerae bacterium | reverse complement strand
GATGCTTCCCCCTAAGGCGGGCCGGCCCCGCGGCTCGATAGATCGATCGTTATTGTTGAAAAACCTGACGATGCCGCTGGCTGTGGTTTTATGGAGCGTCCACTATGCGTGGTGCTGTTAACCTGAAGATTGGCGTCAGTGTTTTGCTGACCATGGGTGGAACCGTGTGGATGCTAGGCGGCGGCGCCTCCTGCGGGACGGCGCCGACCCCGTTTATCGTCCATGGCCCGGGCACATCCGGCAATGATCCCCCCACGCTGACGATTCTCGAGCCGAATCGCAACATCACCGTAAGCCAGGGCGAGCAGTTCCTGATCCACTGGACGGACACGGATAGCGACGACAACGCTCAGATCAGTTTCTCGCTCACGAGCACAACATCGCCTGACATCCTGTTGGTCGAGGGGATTGACGAAAACGACACGATCGGGCCTGACAGGTTCACGGTAAGCGGGTCGACCACCTCGCTTCTTCAGGTCGGCACGTACAATGTCCTCGGAACGATCGAAGACAGCGAGAACCCGCCCGTCGAAGTGTACGCCTTGGTGGGGGGCGCCACGGTTCAACAGCGGGTCATCGTCACGATCGTCGGACCGGGTGAAGGGCCCCAGTCGGTGCCGCCCAGGATCACCATCACAGAGCCGGCGTTTAATCTGAGCATAGCCCAGGATGACGTGCTGCGCGTCGCCGTCCAACCCAGCGCGGCGGCGCCTGACCCCGCCATCCCGTATGACCCGGACAGCAATGTTCGCCTGTTTATCCTGCTCGATCTCGATCAGAACCCGAATAACGATGACCCGGCGAATCCCGACCTGTCTGAGATCATTGTGCTTCGTGACCAGACGATTCAGACGGGGGCCTTCGACGCGATCCCCTTCGAGGTGGCCATTGATCTGGCCGTGGTTCCACCGCGCCCAGGCGGAGAACCTTATCATACTCGCGCGACGGTGGACGACGGCACCAACCCCCGCGTCCATGAATATGCCATTGGCACCATCAGCGTTGTGCGATTGGCGGCCGCAACGGTCGACCTTTTCGACATCGGGCGGACAAAATCGGGTGCCCGTTTCTACGGTTTCAATCCCGGCGCTAACCTTGGATCAAACCTCTCGCATGTCGGGGATTTCGACGCCGACGGTGTGGATGACTTCGTCCTCGTGGCGCAGTTCGGCAATCCGCAGAACTTCGGCCCCGTTGGTGAAGCCTATCTGATCTACGGGCGAGGCCGGCTCCTACCTGATTCGCCCATACCGGTCGCAGGGGATCGTTTCGGCGGTACCATCTCGGTGAACTCGGTGAGCGATTCGATTTCCGGAGCCGTCTTCCAAGCTCCACCTGTCCGGAGCTGGCGGGATATGGCGGGGTTTGGCAGCCCTCCAGCTTCTCTCCCAGGGGAATACACGGAAGGGATCACTGACGTAGACTTCATCCGGGATTTGACCGGTGACGGACGGCCGGAGATTCTCTTCGGGCTTCCCCACGTTATGAACGTCTACGACTCGACGGATTATGATCCTGACGACTCGGAGCCGTCGGATGTGAGCCCTTGGGGTTGCTATCCCGACCCCTTCGTCAACAACCTGACGGACGACGACCAGGACGATCCAGTCGACGTCCAGTTTCACTCCGGCGGCATGGCCGTTATCGTCAACAGCCAGAACCGGGACAATGCCGGTCTGGTTAATCCGGACCGCCTTGATGAAACGTCTGTAGCGCTCGAGCTGGTAGGGCAGAACTTTAAAATCCGCCTCGGTCCCACCGGCAGGTTGGAAACCGGGGACATCGCTCCGCGAGCCGACAACAACGCCGCCACCAACATCGGGAACGATTCGCAAGAACCGGGCCGGATCGCCGGCGCGCGGCTCATCGCGGGCGGATACGATTTCGAAGATGCTCTTTTCTCATACCGGTTCGGCGGTTCGTCGCCGCAGCCGCCGCGGGAGGGGCTGTTCGGGCAGACCATCGCGTCGATCGGTGATTTGAACAACGACGGCCTGGACGAAATCATCATCTCAGCGCCGCGGAACGAGCGCTACCTCCAGGATCTATTGAACACGTACGGTTATGATAGCACCCATTGGTGGTCCACGATGTTCCAGGGCAGCATCGTCGTGCATCCTGGCCGCAACTACAACCAGGACGAGGCGCGCGACATCTCCAGCAACGAGGGAACCTCACAGGTCCCACCGGTGGACCAACATCGGTGGCCCCCTTATGGTCGATGTGGGAACCCGCCCGAATGGCGCGAGTACGCGGTTCCTCTCGACTCGTTCGACATTTACGCAGAGGACATCGACGATAGGCTCGGCGGCGGAAGATCAGCCGGTGATTTCAACCAGGACGGGATCGATGACATCCTGTGCGCGGCCCCGCTGAATGATCGAACCAGTTCGCTCGTTGATACGGGGGCGGTGTATATTATCTACGGTCGGGGCCTGTACGGTGGGGTCAACCTGAGCATGGCGGATGACCCGGCGCTGCGTCCGCCCATGCTGCGCATTCGAGGTCTCAAACCCGGCGATCAGATTGGTTGGCGAGCGACGTCCGGGCTCGATGTCAACGGCGACCGGATCGACGACGTGTTCATCGCCTCGCCGCGGGCCGACTACAGCCCACACGGTGGTGTCACCCGATCGACGTGCATAGGTACCTTTGTCTGTGACGAGAGCGTAGACCCAATTCCTTTTTCCTTACAATTGTTCAACGGTTGCGAAGCGAGCGTCGGTGAGGAGGTGTTCTGCGACGACCCGTGCAAGGCGTTTGACTACGACAACGACGGCGACATCGACGACGAGGATCGTTGCGTCTTCTGCTGCTTGTCGGACGACTGCGAACCCGAGACCGATTGCGTCTTCGGTCACAAGGAGGACTGCTGTGAGAATCTCGTCGACAACGGCTTTGTGGGGATCATCTTTGGTGGCGTGTTTATTGACGGCGACCGCAACATCAGCCAGCTCGCCACCAGTCAACTGCCCGGCACCCGCTTCTACGGAACTGGGACGGGACACCGGGCCGGGTTGGACGTCAGCTCCGCCGGCGACTTCAACCAGGACGGGTTCGGGGACATTCTCATCAGCGCACCTGGAGAGATGCGGCTGGATGATGCCGGAAGGGAGCGGCTCGGCGTGGTCTATCTGGTGTTCGGCGGTACCCACCTGATCAATACCACGTGGGACCTGAAAAACGTCGGGTCGGAGGAGCTGCCGGGGATCGTGTTCCTCAGCCCGTACGTCGCGGGTCGTCCGAACGAGGCCGCCCCAACCACCGTGGGATACATCGGCGACATCAACAACGACGGCTTCGGTGACATCGCCATCGGGAATCCCAAGGCCGATTTCATCGACCTGAGCTACCCGCAAGGCCCCGATGCGCCGGGTTCCGACGCATCCACCGGGCGGCGGTCGAATGTTGGTGACGTGTACGTCATCTACGGGAACAATTTCGGCCCCAACCGCGGTTCGCCCTGATCCGACTCAAACTATGCACGCTGGACCGAGAGTCCCTTCTCGGTCCTCTGGCAGGTGCCGAGAAAGGATTCTCGGCACAGCGTACCTAATATGTAGCACCGGGGCTTGCCCCCGGCGTTTGAACTGGCAATCCCCAAGCTGCGTAGTATGCTCATCCGGTGGGTCTGCGCAGACCTCGAGCCTACGGATCAGTCAGGAAGATCGTGAATGGCACATGCTCATCTGAAGGACATTGAGGCTGAAACCCTCAAGGCGAGCGGACTGCTCATCGGTACGCTGATGGGTGGCATGTTGGTGATCAGCGCGTTCGTCGTGGACTTTCCGGTCGTGGCGAAAACGCTGTTCCAGCACGATTTGGTGGTGGGGGCCGACGGCCGGACCCACAATCCCTATTCGGACGCGATCGCGCTGGTCGGGGCGGTTCTTCTCGGCGCCCCGCTCGTTTGGCACGCGCTCAAGTGCCTGGTCCAAGGGCACACCCATATGGAAGAACTCGTCGCCCTGGCGGTGGTGGCGGCCATTGCCCTGGGGGAGTACAAGGAGGCCGGCATCATCGCCTTCTTCATGATCATCTCGAACTTGATCGAAACACGGACGGCGCTCGGTGCACGTGCCTCGATCGAGTCGCTGCTGCGGCTGACGCCGGAACAGGCCCATCGCCTCCTGCCGGATGGGACCGAGGAATTGGTGGACGCCAAGAACCTCACGCCGGGCGAGATGGTTCGGGTTCGTCCCGGCGACAACATTCCAGCCGACGGCGAGGTGGCCAGCGGCGAGTCCAGCGTGAACCAGGCGAATATCACGGGTGAATCCTTGCCGATCGACAAGGCGGTGGGGGATGAAGTCTTCAGCGGCACGAACAATTTGACCGGTTTGCTGGACATCCGAGTCACGAAGGCCGGCAAGGATACCACACTTGGCCGGGTGCAGCAGCTCATCCTCGACGCCGAGAAAACCCGCAGTCCGCTCATGCGCCTGATCGACCGCTACGCGGGCTGGTACACGCCGACCATCTGCATGCTCGCGACCGTGGTATGGTTTTTCTCTGAAGATAAGGAAGTCGGTGTTAACAAGGCAATTACGATGTTGATCATCGCCTGCCCGTGCGCGCTGGTTCTAGCAACACCGACGGCCATGGTTGCCGCTCTGAGTTGCGCCGCGCGGCTGGGCATCCTCATCAAAAACGTCGTCCAGCTCGAATACGCCCGCTCCCTGACCGCCATCATCTTTGACAAGACCGGCACGCTGACGACCGGGGAGCTCTCCGCCACCCAGATGAAACCAGCCCCGGGCGTCGACGGGGCGGACCTGTTGTTCGCAGCCGCATCGGCTGAGCAGATGAGTAAACACCCGGCTGCACTGGCCATGGTCCAGGTCGCCAAGAAAGCCAAAATCGAGCTTGTTCGCCCCGGCAGCTTCAACGAGGCCGCCGGCCGGGGTGTCACCGCGAAGGTCGGTGAAGATGAGATCATGGTCGGAAGGAGCACCTGGCTGGCAGAGCAGGGCGTGGACATGAGTATCACGAAGGACCCCGACTATGCCGAGCCCGAGGGGGTCAGCATGCTCTACGTCGCGCGCAATAACAAGTGTCTCGGCTGGATCGGGCTGGAGGACCGCACGCGCAGCGAGGCGCGATCGGCCATCGACGAGCTACGTGATAAGCTGAAGCTGCGTAATATCTCGATGGTAACCGGTGACAAATGGTCCGTAGCCCGTCGCGTCGGGGCGGAGATGGGCTGTAGCGAAGTGCTCGCGGAGGTCCTGCCCGAAGAGAAGCTTCAGCTTGTGGACGACCTGAGAAACCGCGGCCATCGTGTAGCCGTCGTCGGCGACGGCGTCAACGATGCGCCGATGCTGGCCGCGAGTGACCTGGGCATCGCCATGGGCGCCGCCGGCAGCGACGTGGCAATCAACTCCGCCTCGATCGCCCTGATGAATAACGACTTGAGCCGGCTTCCGTTTTTGATCTACCTGTCACGGGCCGCGACGAAGGTCGTCTGGCAGAACATCCTGTTCGGCGTGGCGTTTATTGTCGTCATGATGGCAATGGCGGTCTGGGGCTGGTTGACCCCCGTTGTCGCAGCCGTCGCCCACACCATCGCCGCCGCCGTGGTGCTCTTCAACAGCGCCAGACTCTTCCGCTTCGGCGAAGAACGTACCACCGATACCGCCGGCTACATCACCCCTATAGCCGCCCAGCCCGCCCCGGCCGGGTGATTCGGGAGCCACCTGCTATTTCGCTGTGTGGCACGGGTTTTCCACTCGTGAAAGAAGAGGAATCAGGCCCACTCTTGCCGTTTCGCGGCTGAACGGTAGACTAGTGGCATTCGTAAAGGGAGGCGGCGCGCCGTCGGGGTCGGTC